>NZ_CP028340.1 GCF_003030465.1 Thauera aromatica K172
CGGAAGTTCCGCTGAAAACTCCCGCGAAATCAGCCGGATAGAGTCCCTGGAACGCGCTCGCGGGCCTCGATCTGGCCGAAATCGGCCGGTGCCCCTCATGTGTCAGCAGTGCGCCGGCATGGTCGGCCCCTCAAGTGTTAACAAGCGCCCTTCAAGGGTCATCGTCGGCCGGAGTTGTCCCCAAACGATCCACACGTCGCCAGCGACCAGGCCGCACGCGGCCGCCTTCGTCTCCTGGTGTCCTGCCGGCCCCTGGAAGGGCCACAAGGCCCGTAGGCGGGCCGCAAGCCCAGCGGCTAGGGCCATAGGCCCGGTGAGCGTCGGAAAGGCGCTGGAAGCCCCGCAGCGCAGCGAAGAGGGGCGAGACTGGCGGCCGTGGTCGCCTGGCTCGATGCGCAGCACGACATAGCCGGTTTTCGCGGCCGCGAAAATTCCCCGGTGCCTGGTGCTGTGGTGTTGCCCCTCAAGTGTCAATGAAAAACGGGAGCCGAAGCCCCCGTTGGTTGATCCTGGCCAGCTTGGCCAACTCACGCGATTACCGCTTGCAATGCACCAGGTCGTTGTTCACCCATGCATGTTCGACCAGGCCACTTGCGCGCAGCTCTTCGCACGCCTCGCCCACCTGTTCGCGCCACTTCTTCGGCCTGGCCGACTGCGAGCCGCACATGAGCCGGAAGGTTTCCAGCTTCATCGGGAACGGCTCCTGGTGCGAAGCGAAGTAGTCGAACATGCGCCGGGCCGTGGGCGTCAGCTTGCGGTACTTCTCCCAAATGAACTTGCTGTAATGGTCGCCGGCGAACAGGACAACCATTTCTTCGTCAATCTCAACCTGGCAGCGCGAATTGCGCGTGCCACGGTTCAGGACGCGGAAGCGACGGATCAGGGACAGCGATTCGAGCCGGCCGATCCGCTTGGATGAAAACTGCATCGCGGACGCTTGCAGGCGGCTAAGGCACTCTTCGGCCTTTGCGTAGTACCGGCTGTTGATCGACCAGTCCAAGTCCTGGCAAAGCTCGTAGAACGTGAACGAAACAGGGTCGCCCAGCGGCGACCGCTTGGCATACTCAAGAATCTGTTGCCATACCAGCTCGTCATCCTCGGCCCGCAGCTCGACGCCGGTGTACGTGATGGCCACGTCCTTGTTGACGTGGAAGATTTCCTTGCCCTGTAGGGCCTCACGCGGCACGCGCTTGTTGCGCGTGGTGAAGAGGGCCGACCGGGCGTAATCGTTGGGCAGGGCGCGCATGGTGTCGGGCCACGGCGCGATGTCGAATAGCGATAGCTGGTTCTCTTTGATCTGCTGCTTGGTCTGCTTGAGCAAGGCGGCCTGCTTTGCCTGGCTGACCTGCTCGGCCAGCTCCTGGCCGGCGGAACCTGCTTTGCTCTGTTTTTTCGCGGCCATTGCGTCGCTCCGTTTATCCTCGGCCAGCTTGGCCACCTTGTCCGCCACGGCATTGACAACCGTGCGCCGTTCTTCTGGAAGGCCCATCGTCGCCCCAAGCGCGGCCGCCTCGGCGGCCATGCGCCGGGATCGCTCCACGGCCTGGCTGTCCTCGGCGCGCTGTTCTTCCGGCGTGCTGGCCAACTTGTCGGCCAGCGTCTCGAAGAGGGAGCCAGCCGTGTGCATCGTCTTGCCAGTATTGCCGGACTCCCGGCGGGCCTGGGCCGTGCGAGCCGCAAGGCTCGCCGCGTCACTGGCACTAAGCCCGCCCTCGATGAGCTTGCGCGTATATTCCTGCTCGTCGAATTGATCCGGCATACCGCCTCCTTAATAAGCATAACGCCCGGCCGAAGCCGGGCGCTTTTTTCGTCATTGCCCGCCTGGTGCCTTGGTGTCCAGGTACTCGATTTCCTCGGCTATGAAGTCGATGCCGTATTCCGTCCGGCCTTCCTTCTCGAACTTGGTGGGTTCAACCCGACCTTGGACGAATACCTTGGAGCCTTTGCCCAGGTACTTGCCGGCGTTCTCCGCAAGCGCGCTGAACGACTTGATGCGGAAAAAGTCCGTCTGCTCCTGCTTTTCACCGGCGGCATTGCGCCACACCCGGTTGACAGCAAGATCAAAAATCGCTCGGCTACTGCCGGAATCGCTATGCCTAACCTCGGCATCGCGGGTAAGATTACCGATAAACTGGAATTGGTTATGGCTCACTAGATGGCCTCCTTTGCTGTTGGAAACCATAGTTTAGCTAAACCAATTCCAACGGTCAAGAACTTTAGCGGCTAAAATTATGGGTCGCCTCACGATAAGGCAGTCAGCTCGGTGTACAAGGTCATCTTCTTTACAAACGTCCTCCGCATCCTCGATGAGCGGGGCATGACAAAAAACGAACTCTCCGAGCGGTCGGGGGTGTCGATCTCTTTTCTTTCCGATCTGACAACCGGAAAAGCCAATCCGTCCCTCAAGGTGATGGAAGCCATCGCCAGCGCACTCGAAACCCCGTTGCCTCTTCTCTTGGAGTCAACCGATCTGGACAAGCACACCCTGGATGCCTTGGCCGGCGGTAAGGCTCCTAGCAGCCTGCCGGCCGGCTATGAAAGGGTGTCGGCGGTACTCCCCGAACACCGGGCCTTTGTCGTCAAAAAATGGGGTGAAGAAACAAGGAAGAAGCTAGGGGGTCGGAACGCCAAGAAATGAGGGAGGGGAGGGCAGCGGCATGGTTCGCACAAACAAGAATCCACGCCCAAAGCAGTTTTAGCGGCTAAAGCTCGCCGGGGTGGCTCAACCCCCGGAAATCCCATCAAAGCAAGCTGTATCGGTGCCAAGGACGCGCCCGGTTTGTCGCGTCACGTTGCGGGCACCATACGCATATTCAAGAATGCCGCACTTCGGCATGTCCATATTGTTGCGCGGTGGTGCATTTCGGTATATCGTATGACCCTGTACAGCCATTGGACGATGAAACGTACATCAAGGGGCCAACGTAGTGACCGAAACAAAAGAACACGACAGCATCAAGGAACGGGCTAAGAAAAAGCTCGAAAGGGACATGGGGCCTAAGCTCCTGGAAGCCCTGCACGATCCTAAGACCGTTGAAATCATGCTCAACGCGGACGGCAAGCTGTGGCTTGAACGCCAAGGCGAACGGTCGCAGTGCATCGGCTCGCTTCGCCGCGCCCAAGCGCAGGCCATCGTGGAAACCGTCGCCGGCTATCACGGCAAGGAAGTCACGAAAAACAGCCCTCTGCTTGAGGGTGAATTTCCTATCGACGGTTCACGCTTCGCGGGCCAGCTCGGCCCGGTTGTGACCGGCCCTGTCTTTGCGATCCGCAAGAAAGCCATTGCGGTGTACACGCTCGCGCAATACGTCGAATCCGGGATCATGACGGCCGCCCAAGCGCAGGCCATCCGGGATGCCGTTGCAGCGCACAAAAACATCCTGGTGATTGGCGGCACCGGCTCGGGCAAGACAACCCTGGTCAACGCGATTATTCAGGCAATGGTCGATCACGATGCGCTCGAACGGTTCGTCATCATCGAGGACACCGGCGAAATCCAATGCACCGCTGAAAACTTCGTCCAGTACCACACCAGCATTGAAGTCAGCATGACCATGCTGCTGAAAACCACTTTGCGTATGCGCCCTGACCGCATCCTGGTTGGCGAAGTCCGGGGCGAAGAAGCCCTAGACCTGCTCGACGCCTGGAACACCGGCCACCCCGGCGGCGCTGCCACCCTCCACGCGAACAGCGCGTCGGAGGGCCTGACTCGTTTGAAGTCGCTTGTTTCTCGGAATAAGTCGGCTCCATCGGAGATTGAACCGCTGATAGGCGAGGCGGTTCATGTAGTCGTTCACATCGCCAGAACCCCGGATGGCTCGCGTCGTATCCAGGAAATCCTAGAGGTTTCCGGTTACGCCGATGGCCATTACAAAACTGTGTCCCTTTAAGGAGTTAAGACCAATGCAAGCACTCTTCCCGTCATTCAGGCTCGACCAGCGCACGATGTTTTATGTCGGCCTGGCTCTTGTCCTGGCGTTCCTTCTGCTGGCTCCCCAGCACGCTTTCGCCTCGGAAGGCACCGGCGGTTCGTTGCCGTATGAAAGCTGGCTGACGAACTTGCGGAACTCTGTCACCGGCCCGGTCGCGTTCGCGCTGTCGATCATCGGCATCGTGGTCGCCGGCGGCATCTTGATCTTCGGCGGCGAACTCAACGGCTTCTTCCGCACGTTGATCTTCATCGTCCTGGTCATGGCTCTGCTGGTCGGTGCGCAAAACATGATGAGCACCTTCTTTGGTCGTGGCGCGGAAATCGCAGCCCTGACCGATGGGGCGCTGCACCAGGTCAAGGTCGCCGCGCTGGACGTGGCGGGCTTCTCCGGCGACGTGGTGACGCGCTGGGCCGAACGCGGCTACGTGGCGGGGTAAATCATGGCTCTGCGCGCGATCCCCATCCGTAGGGCCGGCAACCGAGAAAACCTGTTCATGGGCGGGGATCGTGAGCTGGTTATGTTCTCGGGCTTGCTGGCCGGGGCGCTGATTTTCAGCGCCCAAGAAGTACGGGCAACGGTGTTCGGCATTGGGCTGTGGTTCGGTGCGCTCTATGCGTGCCGACTCATGGCCAAGTCCGATCCCAAGCTACGCCATGTGTACCTTCGGCACCGCCGATACAAGGGGTACTACCCGGCGCGTAGCACGCCTTTTCGTGACAACACGCCAAGTCAAGGGAAGCAATACAAATGATTGAGACAATCGCATTTGCCATTGCTGTCCTCGGGGCGGTTTTGTTGCTCATCCTGTTTGCCCGCATCCGTGCGGTCGATGCCGAACTGAAACTGAAAAAGCATCGCTCCAAGGACGCGGGCCTGGCCGACTTGCTCAATTACGCCGCCGTGGTCGATGACGGCGTGATCGTGTGCAAGAACGGTTCCTTTATGGCCTCCTGGCTGTACAAGGGGGATGACAACGCCAGCAGCACCGATGAACAGCGGGAAATGGTGTCGTTCCGTATCAACCAGGCTCTAGCGGGCCTGGGTAGCGGTTGGATGGTGCATGTCGATGCTGTGCGCCGTCCGGCCCCGAATTATTCCGACCGTGGGCATTCCAACTTCCCCGACCCGCTATCGGCTGCGATAGACGAGGAACGCCGGCAGTTGTTCCAGGGCCTGGGCACGATGTACGAGGGCTATTTCGTACTGACCTTGACCTGGTTCCCGCCGCTCCTGGCCCAGCGCAAATTTGTCGAACTCATGTTCGATGATGATGCGGTGGTTCCCGACCACAAGGCCCGCACGATGGGGCTTATCAAGCAATTCAAGCGCGAGATAACCAGCATCGAATCGCGGCTGTCCTCGGCCGTGAAATTGACCCGCCTGCGGGGCCAGAAAGTGGTCACGGAAGCGGGCAGGGAAGTCACGCATGACGACTTCCTGGCCTGGCTGCAATTCTGCATCACCGGCCTGCATCATCCGGTGCAGCTCCCCAGCAATCCGATGTACCTGGACGCCTTGATCGGCGGGCAGGAAATGTTCGGTGGCGTGGTGCCCAAGGTCGGCCGCAACTTCGTCCAGGTCGTGGCTGTCGAGGGCTTTCCCTTGGAGTCAACACCAGGCGTTTTGACCGCCCTGGGTGAACTGGCCTGCGAATACCGTTGGTCGTCGCGCTTCATCTTCATGGATCAGCACGAGGCCGTGGCCCACCTGGACAAGTTCCGCAAGAAGTGGCGGCAAAAGGTGCGCGGCTTCTTCGACCAGGTATTCAACACGAACAGCGGCAACATCGACCAGGACGCGCTTTCGATGGTTGGCGATGCCGAAGCCGCCATTGCCGAAGTCAATAGCGGCTTGGTGGCGGTGGGGTATTACACCGGCGTCGTCGTCCTCATGGACGAGGATCGCACCCGCCTGGAACAGTCTGCACGCCAAGTAGAAAAGGCCATCAACCGCCTGGGCTTTGCGGCCCGGATCGAAACGATCAACACGCTGGACGCCTTCCTGGGTAGCTTGCCGGGGCATGGTGTTGAGAACGTGCGCCGCCCGCTCATCAACACGATGAACCTGGCCGATCTTCTGCCGACAAGCACGATCTGGACGGGCCTGGCCAGCGCGCCTTGCCCGATGTACCCGCCGCTGTCGCCGGCCCTCATGCACTGCGTCACGCATGGCGCAACGCCTTTCCGGCTGAACCTGCATGTGCGCGACCTGGGCCACACCTTCATGTTCGGCCCAACTGGCGCGGGTAAGTCAACGCACCTTGGCATCATCGCCGCGCAGCTCCGGCGCTATACGGATATGTCGATCTTCGCCTTTGACAAGGGCATGTCGATGTACCCGCTGGCCGCCGGCATCCGGGCGGGCACCAAGGGGAAAAGCGGCCTGCACTTCACCGTGGCCGCCGATGATGACCAGCTCGCGTTCTGCCCGCTGCAATTCCTGGAAACCAAGGGTGATCGTGCCTGGGCAATGGAATGGATCGACACCATCCTGGCGTTGAACGGTGTGGAAACCACGCCTGCCCAGCGCAACGCAATCAGCAATGCGATTTTCAGCATGCACGATAGCGGCGCGCATACGCTCTCCGAGTTCAGCGTAACGATTCAGGATGAAGCGATCCGCGAAGCCATCCAGCAGTACACGGTGGACGGCACGATGGGCCACCTGCTCGATGCTGAAACGGACGGCCTTTCACTCTCCGATTTCACCGTCTTTGAAATCGAAGAGTTGATGAACCTGGGCGAGAAATTCGCGCTGCCGGTGCTGCTGTACCTGTTCCGCCGGATCGAGCGCGCCCTACATGGCCAGCCCGCCGTCATCATCCTGGACGAAGCCTGGCTGATGCTGGGCCACCCGGCGTTCCGCGCCAAGATTCGGGAATGGCTCAAGGTATTGCGTAAGGCGAATTGCCTGGTGCTCATGGCTACGCAAAGCCTTTCTGACGCGGCAAACAGCGGCATTTTGGATGTGATCGTGGAATCGACCGCAACCAAAATCTTCCTGCCGAACGTGTACGCCCGCGATGAGGACACGGCCGCGCTGTACCGGCGTATGGGCCTGAATGCGCGCCAGATTGAAATTCTGGCCACGGCCATTCCGAAGCGCCAGTACTACTACGTGTCGGAGAACGGCCGCCGACTTTATGACCTTGCCCTGGGGCCTCTGGCCTTGGCCTTCGTCGGTGCATCCGACAAGGAATCGGTCGCCGCCATCAAGAACCTGGAAGCCAAGTTTGGAGATGCCTGGGTGCATGAATGGCTGGCTGGCCGGGGCCTGAATCTCAATGACTATTTGGAGGCCGCATGAGCTTTTCAGACACGATCAAGGGCTTGATCTTCAAGAAGCCCGCCGCCGCCCGGCCTTCGCCGGAAGCACCGGAAGGGCAGGGAGCCGCGCCGCGCAGCGGTGGGGCTGAAAACCCGTACCTGTCGGCCCGCCGCACCTGGAACGAGCATGTTGGCTCGGTCGTTTCCTCGCGCCAGACCTGGCAAGTCGTCGGCATCCTGGCCATGTTGATCGCTCTGGCCAGCGTCGGCGGCGTGATCCATATCGGCAGCCAGTCGAAGTTCATTCCCTACGTTGTCCAGGTGGACAAGATGGGCCAGACCCTTGCGGCCGGGCCAGTCACGGCGGCCGACAAGGCCGACCCGCGCATCATCCACGCGACGGTTGCCGACTTCATCAACAACGCCCGCATGGTCACGCCTGACGTGGCCTTGCAGCGCAAGGCTGTTTTCAAGGTGTACGCGGTTCTTTCTCCGAATGATCCGGCAACGCCAAAGATGAACGAATGGCTTAACGGCAATGCCGATGCCAGCCCATTCAAACGGGCAGCAAAGGAAATGGTGAGTATCGAAATCACGTCGGTAATTCCGCAGTCGCCGGATACCTGGCAAGTGGATTGGACAGAAACCACCCGCGACCGCCAAGGCGCGTTGAAGGGCCAGCCCGTACCAATGCGCGCCCTTGTCACCGTCTATACCGCCGAACCCACTTCGCAGACCACGGACGAGCAACTACGCAATAACCCGATGGGGATTTATGTGCGTGATTACTCCTGGTCGCGCCTTCTTTAATTACGAGGCTATTCACCATGAACAAAACCATCTTTGCTGTGCTGTTGGGCGCTTCGCTGACGATCCCGACCGTGGCCCTGGCCGCCGATGACCTGGCCGACAAGTTTTTCTCCAACAACAACCCGACCCTGACCCCGCAGGAACAGGCGGCCATTGCCATCGCCAAGCGGTGGGAAGCTGGATCGGCCACCGGCATGAAGCCGGTAGCCGGCTCCAATGGCGCGATCAAGTTCCTGTACGGGGCGCAGCAGCCCAGCATCGTTTGCGCGGTGCTCCAGGTGTGCGACGTGGCCTTGCAAGCCGGCGAGCAAGTCAACTCGATCAACCTGGGCGACACGGCCCGCTGGACGGTCGAGCCGGCCATTACCGGCAGCGGTGCGGGCGAAGTCCAGCACCTCATCATCAAGCCGATGGACGTGGGCCTGGAAACCAGCCTGGTCGTGACGACGAACCGCCGTACCTATCACTTCCGGCTGCGCTCGCATCGCACGCAATACATGCCGCAAGTGTCCTTCACGTATCCCGAGGACGCGCTTGCGAAGTGGGACGCGATCAAGGCCCGCGAAGTGCAGCACCGCACCGATAACACCATCCCTTCCACTGGCGAGTACCTGGGCGACCTGTCGTTTGATTACACGCTGTCCGGCTCGGCTTCCTGGAAGCCTGTGCGCGTGTTCAACGATGGCCGCAAGACCATCATTCAGATGCCGCGCTCGATGGAGCAAACCGAAGCGCCGACTCTGCTTGTTGTGCGTCGTGACGGCGGCCTGTTCCGTGATGCTGAAACCGTGATGGTCAATTACCGCGTCCAGGGCGACCGCTACATCGTGGATACGGTGTTCGACAAGGCAATCCTGATTGCCGGCGTCGGCAGCGGGCAAGACCGCGTGACCATTACAAGGGGGAAATAACCATGCGCAAGATCATCATCGCGGCGCTGTTCGCGCTCACGTTGGCCGGGTGCGCCACGACTGGCCAATACGGCAATTTCGTTCCGGCGGCGGCAAACCAGCAGCAGATTGCCACCGATGCCGTGCAGCAGCTCGCCACGCTGTACCCGCCGGCCAAGACCCGTTTCGAGTTGCACCAGGCCACGCCTGACGCCTTCGGGCTGGCCCTGGTCAACACGCTGCGCGAACGCGGCTATGCCCTCTTGGAGTTCAGCCCGGCCGACCAGGCGAAAGCCTCGGCGGCCACGGCTCCGGCAGGAGCGCCGGCAGCGTTGCCGCTGCGCTATGTGCTTGACCAGGCCGGTACGACGAACCTGTACCGGCTGACCCTGCTGGTCGGCAATCAATCCATCACTCGCCCTTACCTGGAAGAAAACGGCTCGTTCGTGCCTGCCGGGTATTGGGCGCGCAAGGAGTAAGCCATGAGCGAAACAGCCGATCAAATGGCACCTGACGCCTCGCCGGGCGCGGTGTCGAAAAAGTCCGGCGTCCGGCGCGTCAACAACGTGCCTATGTACCTTCTGGCGGGCGTCCTGGGCCTGTTCCTTCTGGTCATGGCCCTGGTCGCGGCGGATCGTTCCGCGAAGCAAAACGCGCCGGGTGTCGGCACGCAGGAAAGGGCCGGCAATACGTCGATGTTCGCCAAGGAAATCGCCGGCGAACAGGTCGATGGGATCGTGGCCCCCGCTCAAGCACTGACGCCGCCCGATATGCCCACCACACCGGCCGCCGATCCGGTGTTGATCGCTCGGCCGGACAACCCGGACGCGCCGCCGGCCCCGCCGTCCGGCGGGCAGAACCTGAATCAACCAGGTGGCGTCCACGATGATGAGGCCGACCGCATCCGCATGGCCAAGATGCAAATGATGGAAGAGGCCATCAAGGCCAAGACCACGGTGCAGGTCATCGCGCCGCGTAGCTCTGGCTCGGCCCCTGGTGGCAACACGGCCCCGCCGCAAACCCGCGATGAAATGGTGGCCCGCCTCGCAGCGGTTCGCCAGCAAATCGACGCCCAGCGTGCGGATGACCCTACGGCCGCCTATCAAGCCCGCCTGGCGCAGCTTCGTAGCTCCGGCGTGGGTGGGGCAGGGGCAGGCGGCGGAATGCCCTCTGGCGGCGCTCCTACGCTGTTGCAGACCTCGGCATCGGGTGGCGGCAACAACTACGCGCAGTTTGCGGGCAATGGCCAAGGCGACCGCTGGAAGCTGGATTCACAACCGGAAGCCCCGCGCTCGCCGTTCGAGCTGCGCGCCGGCTTCGTCGTACCGGCCACGCTGATTTCGGGCATCAACTCGGAACTGCCTGGCCAGATCATGGCCCAGGTCAGCCAGAACGTGTACGACACGCCGACCGGCAAGCACCTGTTGATTCCGCAAGGCTCGCGCCTGGTGGGCATGTATTCGAGCGATGTGGCCTATGGGCAATCTCGCGTGCTGATTGCCTGGCAGCGCATCGTGTTCCCGGACGGCAAGGCAATGGATATTGGCTCGATGCCTGGCGGGGATGGCGCGGGCTATGCCGGCTTCAAGGATCAGGTCAACAACCATTACTTCCGGGTGTTCGCCTCTGCCTTCCTTATGTCCGGTGTGACCGCCGGCATTGCCATGAGTCAGGACGATGGCAGCAACTCGGTCAATGGCCGTCCAACGGCTTCCAGCGCGATGAGCGAGGCGCTGGGTCAGCAGCTCGGTCAAGTGACCGCGCAAATGATCGCCAAGAACCTGAACATCGCTCCCACTCTGGAAATCCGTCCTGGTTATCGCTTCAACGTGATTGTGACCAAGGACATGACTTTCTCGAAACCATACCGCTCGTTTGATTACTGACGCCAAGGAGAAAACGCAATGAAGCAGAAGTTTTTAGCCGCTAAAGTCGCTCTCGTCGTGGCATTGACCGCCGGGGCATTCACTACCTCGCCTGTCCAGGCCGGTATCCCTGTTATCGACGGCGGCAACCTGGTGCAGAACGTCATGTCTGCGATGGAAGCGGTCGCCCAAACTGCCAAGCAAATCGAGCAGTACCAGACCCAATTGCAGCAGTACGAAAACATGCTGCAAAACACGATGGCCCCGGCCGCGTATATCTGGGATCAGGCGCAGGCCACGATGAATAACTTGCTGGCCGCGCAAGACACGCTCAACTACTACAAGAACCAGCTCGGCAGTCTCGATAGCTACCTGGGCAAGTTCCAGGACGTGGCCTATTACCGTGGCTCGCCGTGCTTCAACGGTTCGGGTGGCTGCACGCCGGCCGAAAAGGCAGCGATGGAAGAGAACCGCCGCCTTGCCAACGAAAGCCAGAAAAAGGCCAACGATGCCTTGTTCCGCAGCCTGGACAAGCAGCAAGACGCGCTGACCGCTGACGCTCGCACCCTGCAACAGCTCCAAGGCAAGGCGCAGGGCGCGACCGGCCAGCTACAGGCCATCGGCTACGCCAACCAGCTCGCCAGCCAGCAGGCCAACCAGCTCTTGCAGATTCGCGCCATGTTGCTCGCGCAGCAGAACGCGATTGCGGCCAAAGCGGCCGCCGATCAAGACCAGGCCGCCCGCGACCAGGCAATGGAAGGCTCGATGACCAAGGGCACTTACAACATGCCCACGCCGCAAACTTTCTAAGGAGGCCGCATGAAAGCCAAGACCATCATCTTGACCCTGGCCGCACTGGCCTCGGTGCTGCTGGCCGGTTGCAGTGATGACCGTTATTCGGTCAGCGATGAACATTGCAAGCCGGAGTATTGGCAGCAGCTCCCCGATAACCCCGAACGCGCCGCGCTCGTCGAAGCGTGCATGACGCGATGAAGGCGCTGATTCGGGTTGGTCTGGTGATGGTCATTGTCCCGGCAGCTCTAACGGGCTGCTGGGACAACAAGGCCGCCCCTATCGAACCGACTGCGGAATCATGCAGCCCTGATTTTTACAAGGCCCTGCCGGCTGGAAAGCAACGCGACAACCTGGTCGAAGCCTGCATGACGAAAGGCCAGTACCGCGCTGCTGAACCGCAGACGTTCTAGGAGAAAAAAACATGAAAAATCGCAGTGCATGGTTTGCGATAGCGGCGGCGGTCGTCGTTCTGCTTATCGCGGCCCCCGATGCTTTTGCAGGCACACCGGGCAATGCCAACGTCGGCTTCTACGACGACATTTTGCGGCGGTTCCAAAGCGCGGCCACTGGCTGGCAGTCCGTCATCACTAACGCCGCTTCCTGGCTGTTCTGGACGCTGGTTGTGATTTCGATGGTCTGGACGTTCGGCATGATGGCCTTGCGCAAGGCCGACATTGGCGAGTTCTTCGCGGAGTTCGTCCGGTTCACGATCTTCACCGGCTTTTTCTGGTGGCTGCTCATCAACGGCCCCAACTTCGCCGTGTCGATCATGCAATCGCTTTCCCAGCTCGGCGCGTCGGCCGGGGGCCTGCCATCCACACCGGGCCAGCTCGGCATCACGCCTTCTGGAATCGTGGATATTGGCTTTAAGATTTTCGGGCAGATTATCGACAATATGTCGTTCTGGCCTAACAAGTTCCACCTGAGCCTTATGGGTGGCCTCATGGGCTTGGGCATCCTGGTCATGCTGTGCCTTATCGGCATCAACATGCTGTTGCTCCTGGTGTCGGCCTGGTTTCTTGCGTATGCCGGCATCTTCTTCCTTGGCTTTGGTGGATCGCGTTGGACTTCCGACATGGCGATCAACTACTACAAGACCGTGCTGGGCCTGGCCGTCCAGATTCTGGCAATGGTGCTTCTGATTGCCATCGGCAAGACCTTCCTTGACCAGTATTACGCGACCCTCCAAGCCGACATTAGCGCCACGAACCTGAAATCAATGGCCGCGCTCTTGATGGCGTGCGTTGTTCTCCTGGCGTTGACCTCTCGGATTCCTCCGCTTCTTGCTGGAATCATCACTGGCGCGGCCGTAGGCGGCGGCGGTGTTGGCAGCATGGTCGGTGCTGGCACGCTTGCAGCGGCCGCAGGTATGGCCGGCGCGGCCGTAGCGACTGGCGGCGCGGCTCTGGCCGCCGGCGGGGCAGCAGCAGCGGGCGGGGCGCAGGCAGTTATGGCGGCGTTCTCCAAGGCCAGCGAAAACGCCTCAAGCGGCGGCGGTGGCGGCGATCTTATGTCGGCGTTCAGTGGTGGCGGTGGCGATGACGGCGGCGGCGGTGGCGGTGGCGGCGATGAAGCTGGCACCGGCGACACGCCCTTTGCTCAAGCCGCCGGCTTTGGTGGCGGTGGCGGTGACGGCGGCGGTGGCGGTGGTGACACCAGCACCGGCGGCGGTGCCGATTCGTCGGGCGGCGATGGCGGCGGCAAGTCCGGCGGCGGCAAAGCAGCCAGCGGCGACAAGACGGCCAGCGCCGGCGGCGCGCAATCGTCGGGTGGCGGCAAGTCCGGCGGCGGTACTTCGTCCAGCTCGGGCGACGACACTGGCGGCGCATCGAGCGGCGGCGGTGCTGCCGCAGCAGCGGGCGGTGGATTCCTGGCCTCGGCCGCCAAGGCCGGCCGGATCACGGCGGACGCGGGCGGCATCTTGGCCAAGGCCGCCGGATCGGTGGCCAAGGCCAAAGCGGCCGGCATCAAGGATTC
The DNA here is from genome assembly GCF_003030465.1 of Thauera aromatica K172. Taxonomy (GTDB): domain Bacteria; phylum Pseudomonadota; class Gammaproteobacteria; order Burkholderiales; family Rhodocyclaceae; genus Thauera; species Thauera aromatica. The sequence continues at coordinate 13,536 of NZ_CP028340.1, forward strand.
GGCAATGGCTCGTATCGCTGAAACAACCGGCGGCAAGATGGCCGCAGCAATCAAGGCCAGCGGGGCAGGGGCGGCGTCCGGTGGCGATGCCGGCGCGGGCGCAGCTCCAAGTGCTGGCAGCGAGTTCACCGGCAACAACCTTGGCGGCGACGGCGGCGGCGGCGATGGCTGGATCAACCAAACCGGCGGATTCAGCGAGCTATCGGAAGCCGACCAGGCGCAGGCAATGGAGTCCCATGCCGAATGGCAGGCCAAGAGTGAAGGCAATACGTTCGGTGTCGAGGACTACGTTTCGTATGTCCAGGAGCGGCAGCAGGAGCGGAATGCCGAAGCCGCTAGTTTCGTCAACAAAAAGGCGTGAAGCCTGAAACCATCACTTCAAAAGGAGTTTTAACCATGAATAAGAAACTGCTTTCCTCCCTGGTCGTCGCCGTCGCGGCTTTCGGTTCGGTCGGTACGGCCAGCGCGCAGGAAGTCTTGACCGGCGACACCCGCCTTGCTTGCGAAGCGGTGTTGTGCCTGGCCTCCGGCACCCGGCCCAGCGAATGCGCGCCGTCGCTCAATCGCTATTTCAGCATCACGGCCCGCAAGTTCAAGGACACGCTCAAGAAGCGCCGGAACTTCCTCAACCTGTGCCCGGTATCGAACCAGACGCCGGAAATGTCCTCGCTGATTTCCGCGCAGGTCAACGGGGCTGGCCGGTGCGATGCGCAGGCCCTCAATAGCACGCTGATTAGCTATCGCGGCTGGGACAGCGGCGAAACGTACATCAGCAATCGGATGCCGGACTACTGCGCGGCATACACCGGCCACGCTTACACCGACTTCAATTCGAGCGGCACCATGCCCCGTTATGTTGGGACGCCAGAGGAAGGCGGGTATTGGGTCGAGGCAAGGGACTATGACCGCGCCCTGGCTGAATATAACGCCCGCCTGGAAGAACAACGCCGCCGGAACCGCGAAAACGGTTGGATGCAGCGGTAAGGGGAGGGGAGGGGACATGCTGCCATTCGTTGCCGATATGCCGCCGCAGATTCAGGAGCGCGTCGTGTGCTCTATCTCGGCGGCCGTCAAGTATGAAGTCCCGGCCAACATCGTGTTGGCCGTGGCTGAAAAGGAAGCAGGTAAGCCGGGCCAGTGGGTGCGCAACACGAATGGCACTCACGATGTTGGCCCGATGCAGTTCAACACGACTTACCTGCGCGACCTGGCCCGCTACGGGATCACGGCAGACGATGTAGCGGCCGCCGGCTGCTACTCGTATGACTTGGCCGCTTGGCGGTTGCGGATGCACATTCGCAACGACAAGGGCGACCTGTGGACGAAAGCCGCTAACTATCACTCGCGCACGCCTCGGTACAACACCGTGTACCGGGCCGACTTGATCCGCAAGGCGACCAAGTGGGCCGATTGGCTCGAAGCGCGTTTTGTGACCCTGGACGTGACGAAAGAGGGCGCTACCGCTTCGGTGCCGACCATGCCGGCGACCGTCCAGCAAGTGGCCCAGCAATCGCCTGTGGCGGCCCCAGCGGCCGCCCCGGCGACTGCGCAACACAAGCCCGCAGCACATAGCTCGCTGAACACCGCCAGCTATGTGCCGCGTTCCATATCGTTTCGCTCGCAGGATTAAGCGCGGGCCTTCATTTAGCGGCTAAAGCATGGATAGATTCCACGATTTCATGATGCGTTACACGCTGGGCCTTTGGGGCTGCATCAGCGGCTATTGCAAGTGGGCCGAATCGCAAGCAAAGAACGACAAGGATTTGCTTGTTCTCGGCATTGGCCCGGTCTTTGTCCTGGGCCTGCTCCTGTGGTCGCTGCCGGGCTGGATCGGCAAGCCCATTGCCTTCATCTTGTCGCTGCCGGCGCTATACCTGGCCTTCCTGGTGCTGCGCGCCTACTCCGTTCGGACAGGGAAGCGGAAGTGAAGCCGCTGCGCATGTCGGACGGTTCGCTTGAGCTGTTGAAGTGGCTCGCCTTGGTCTTGATGACCGGCGATCACGTCAACAAGTATCTGTTCAACGGCACCATTGATTGGCTGTTCGATGCCGGCCGGCTTTGCTTGCCGATCTTCGTTTTTGTCCTGGCGTACAACCTTGCTCGGCCTGGTGTGTTCGAGCGCGGGGCCTATCCCCGCACCATGAAACGCATGGCGCTGTTCGGTGTGGTCGCCTCGGTGCCATTCATCGCCCTGGGCGGCCTGGGCGGCGGGTGGTGGCCGCTCAATGTCATGTTCACCCTCTTGGTCATTACGGCCACGCTGTACCTGGTCGAACGCGGTGGTGTTGGCAACCTGGTTGCCGCCGGCCTGGTGTTCCTGGTCGGCGGTAGCGTTGTTGAATACTGGTGGCCGGCCATCGTTCTCGGCCTGGCCGTCTGGTCTTATTGCAAGCGCCCCACCTGGACAGCCGCGGCGGTCGCGCTGCTGGCCCTGGCCGCGCTCTGGTTCATCAATCGCAACCTGTGGGCCTTGGCGGTGTTGCCGCTGCTCCTGGTCGCCTCTCGCATTGATCTGTCCATGCCGCGCCTGCGCTGGGCTTTCTATGCCTATTACCCGCTGCACCTGGCTGCGCTCTGGTTGATCCGCATTCCCATGAGCAAGGCCGGATACCTATTCTTTTGATTGGAGTCTGTCCGATGCGTAAAGCGTTCTTCCTGGCCATTTCCTTGGCGTCCATGATCTTCGCGCAAGGCGCGCTGGCCGCCGACTACGGCACCGCCCATAGCACGCCTGTTTCCTCGATGGTGATGGTTTCCTTCCCGGACAGCAGCACCACGTTCCAGCCGCCGGCGGACGTGGCCGCCGTCCTTGCTGACGCCCGCGCCGCCTCGATGATCTATGTCAACGGCCGCACCAGTACGAACCGGCCCAGCGCCCGCGATGAAATCCTGGCATTGAAGCGTGCCTTGTCGGCGCGCAAGTACCTGGTGGATCGTGGCGTGTCGCCGCTCAAGATCATGGTGAATTTCGCGTCGGCCGCCGACTACGTGACCGAGAACATCACGCCCGAAGGGCGCTACCAGAACCAACGTGTTGAAATCGAATTGATCTACGTGCCCATGTTCTAGGCACGGGCCGTCCACTTTTTTCACTGATAAGGAGTTTGCTGCATGAAATCTATAAACCGCCTAGCTCTTGCTTTGCCGATCCTGGCCCTTGCCGGTTGCGCCGCGCTGGATCAGGTCGCCAAGGACATTCAAAAGGCCACGGCCCCGGTCATGGTGACGGATACGCTGCCGCAGATTTGCCAAGCGGCGAAGAACAACCAGGTGCAAGCCAATAGCACGTATGTCGGTAAGGGCCTGGCCATGACTGGCGAAGTCCGGTCAGTCAATGAAGGCTTCCAGCCTCACTATCGCGTGCTGTTGAAAGCTGGCCAAGTGTCGATTCACGCCGGCACCGACAACAAGGCCAACGTCACCGCGTTGACAGTCGGCAAGACGGCCCGCGCCTCCGGTGTCATTACGGACGTGTCCTATGACTTCAACGGCTGCGCAATCTCTTTGAAAGACGCGACGTTCTAGCCCAGCAAGGAAACGGCCGCCGATCATGGACATTAAGCGAAAGAATCATCCGCTTAACATTTCTGCGATATTGGACGTACTAGCCCCGCTGGCATGGGTAGCATTGGTATCACTTGTTGCTCTAGCTGGCAGGGCAGTCGGCAATGACTGGATGTTGTTCGGCGGCCTGTGGTTTGCCTTAGCTGTTGCGGCTGGCTTATGGGCTTCCAGACAACCCTGGATTGTGAGAACGGGAAATCCGATAGAACGCCGTATCGGAATCGGTCTTTCCGTCGCCCTGATTCCTGTTTTGACCTATGCCATAGCTCTGCTGTCTGGCATTGCGCTAGAACGAGTTTCAAGCGAGCGATACGCTGCCGCCCGCAGCGCCTTTGTGGCCGACGCGGACGGCTTCCCCTTCCTTAAAAAGTTTGCGCTTGAACATTACGGTGTGCATGTCGTGCTTTCATCCGCTGTGTCTGGTTGGAACACGAACACCGTTGCACTACCACACTCGATCCCGGCGCTTATGTACGTAGGGCCTGGCTACTGTGATCTGGTCTTGAATCCGGCGAATGTCCTAAAAGGCTTCACCGGCTCCGATCCCACCCCTTGGATTAAAGGGGTTATGGTGCATGAACTTGCGCACTGTCTGGACGTTTCCCGCGATATGCCCAGCTTTACAGGCCGCGATATCGGCACCCGCTCTATCGCTCCTGGTGCGGCTGTTAGCGCGGTGACTCTGGAACAGCACCTAGAGGCCGCGTCACGGCTTCCATCGCAAGTATGGCGTGAAGCCTTGGCAGATAGCTTTACTGTCGGCTTTTGGCGAATGACCGAACCCAGCGCCGACCAACTTATTACCGATCTCCTTGAAAAGCGTTCCAGCGGTGATGCCGCGCACTACACAAGCTGCTGGATCGAACAGGCAATGCAAACCCCCCTGCCCCGCTCGATGCCGGCATTATTGCCTTGGGCCGATACCATCCGCGCGTCATCAACCTGTACGCTTTGACGCCACGGCTTTGTGCAATGCCCACACTCTTTTGACCTGACTTTCGCTGCACCTGGCCAGTTTCGCCGTTTCCGCGATGCTATGCCCAGCAGTGCGCAGCGCAATGATCCGATCATGCGCCAGTGTGTCGGCCTTACGGCCGGTGTAGCGGCCGGCCTGCTTGGCCAGCTCCACGCCTTGCCGCTGACGCTCGCGCCGATCCTCGTAGTCATCGCGTGCGATCTGCAACGCCAGCTTCAAAAGCATGTCCTGGACGGATTCCAGAACAACCTTGGCCACGCCCTTCGCCTCGGCGGCCAGCTCCGTCAAATCCACCACACCAGGCACGGCTAGCCTGGCGCCCTTGGCCCGGATCGAGGCCACCAGGCGTTCGGCCTCGGCCAGCGGCAAGCGGCTGATTCGGTCGATCTTCTCCGCAACCACGACTTCACCAGGTTGCAGGTCGGCAATCAGGCGCAGCAGCTCGGCGCGATCGGCGCGTGCGCCGCTGGCTTTCTCGCGGTAGATGCCGGCGACGTAAAAGCCGGCCGCCTTCGTGCTCTCCACGATGGCATCCTGCCGGCTTAGGTCTTGTTCCTCCGTGCTCACGTGTCGTTTTCAGAAGGCGACTGCACCAGTTCACTGGGCTGGCCGCCGTGTGTGCATAGAACTTCTGACCGGGAACGGTCAGAAGTTCTATGCACGAAGCGCCGCGAGAGATCGGAATTGCTCAGAACTCTTGTGCACGGCGCGACAAAGCCGGAACCGCCGAAAATTCCGGCGATCAACCGGCAAGCTGCTTGATGCGCTCGGCCAGGCGGCCGAAAGCCTCGTTCACGTATTCCAGCACCTTGGGTTCTGCGCCCTGCGTGCGCAGCGAGTCTTTGAAGGCTTCCAGGTCGGACAGCCATTGCCGATGCAGGCGGCCCAGCTCGTCGAGCTGAGGCCGGAAGTCTTGGAGACTGCCGCTCGCACGAAACGCCTGGTAGCCACGCTCAAGCGTGGCCGCCGTGGTCAGCAGTTGCGCGCCCATTTGCTTGTGCTGTTCGGAGAACTCGGCCATGCCGTCATAGGGCCGCGAAGCCTTGCGGCGCTCGGCTTCGGATGCCTCTTCCATGATGCGGGCGTAGCGGTAGAACCCTGGGAACTCGCGGGACAGCGCCATGAGCTGCTGATCGGATGTGCCGACCCAAATCCTGTGCAGGTCAGGCCCGTACCCCATCATGCGATTGATGATGGCATGGGCCTCGCTGACACCCTGGGCGGCAAGCTGCTGCATGTGTTGGTCGATCTTCGCGGCCAGTCGGCGGAATTCGTTCATGCTCATGTCCGTCACAAAAGGCGCGTTGATTGCCCTTGCGCCGTGAGAAGTGCCACCGCCTTCTTATCGAAGGAAACGAAGGTTTCCCCGCCAAGCCAGTTGCCTTCGTAGGCAATGACGCCATCGGCAAAGTCTCCGCCCGCGTCGAGCACCAGCAAGCCAGCCTCCACGGCAGGCCGGTTCACTTCCACATTCGCGGCGGCCAGTAGTGCCCGGATCGCGCTGGCCGCGTCGGCTTGCTGGAAGCCGTAGACACGCAGCAGCACCCAAACAAATTCGCATAGGCACGGCAGCGCGACCGCGATCAACTCGGCGTCGGTCAAGACTGCGGCGGCAACGTCCGCTTGTGCGGGATCGTCACGCACAACCGCACGCACAAGGACGTTGGTATCGACTGCGACCTTCATTGCTTACCTGCCCAGCCTTGCGCCGCCGCCTCGTTGATTTCTTCGATGGTGGCAACCTTCTGCGTCTTGCCCGCGAGCAGGCCGACAAAGCTGGCTATCGTCCCTGCGGGCCGTGCCGCCTTGAGCACGCCCCGACCGTCTGGCAACAAGTCCAGCTCGATCTTGTCGCCTGGCCTGATGCCGAGGTGTTGCAGTACGTCCTTCCGAAACGTCACTTGTCCCCGTGCGGTAACGGTCAATGTGGTCATGGTGGTTTGCCCTCGCAATCAAGGTTGATGCTTCACATAGTAATGCAAAAATGCCTTACCGTCAATGTCCGTCAAACGATCATTAGTCGGCCATGCCGGACACTGTCCAGCAAAGTTATTGCACAACGGGTTGTCGGACATTAAGATAGGCGGACGGAATGACGGACAAGAGAGGCGGCAAATGGCACTGATCGGCTATGCGCGGGTATCGACGGCGGAACAGGACACCGCCTTGCAGACGGATGCGCTACGCAAGGCAGGCTGCGAGCGCGTTTTCGAGGACACGGCTTCCGGGGCCAAGGCCGACCGCCCCGGCTTGGCTGATGCGCTGGCCTACCTGCGCGACGGCGACGTGCTGGCCGTCTGGCGGCTGGATCGGCTCGGGCGCTCTATGCCGCACCTAATCGAAACGATAGGCGCGCTGGAAGCGCGAGGCGTCGGCTTCCGTTCTCTGACGGAAGCCATCGACACCACCACGCCAGGCGGGCGGCTCATCTTCCACGTGTTCGGCGCGCTGGGCCAGTTCGAGCGCGACTTGATCCGCGAGCGCACCAAGGCCGGGTTGACTGCCGCCGCCGCTCGTGGGAGGAAGGGCGGGCGAAAGCCGGTTGTCACCGCCGACAAGTTGCAGCGAGCGCGGGAGCACATCGCCAACGGGCTTAATGTCCGAGAGGCCGCTACACGGCTCAAGGTGAGCAAGACGGCCCTGTACACCGCGCTGCAATCCACCAGTGCAGCCGACTCCTGATATTCCGTGCAGTCGTCTTCTGAAAATGACACTCACGCGCAGGTAGATGCGTGCGACTTTCATGCGGGCCTCCTGGTCATTTTGGGTATAGGGAAAATGACCATTGTTTCACGCCTAGCCAAAAAGGGAAGGTTCCCGGTTCAAATGTCGTTTTCAGAAGACGGCTGCACTGAACGTCAGAAGCCGACTGCACTATAGCAGCGGAGGGGTTGGATCCATCAGGCAACGACGGGCTGCTGCCGGCCATCAGCGGACGCAGGGAGGACTTTCCGCAACCGGCCGTTCGATGCGGCACCGATGGCCTTCGCGCAGGGGTAGTGAATCCGCCAGGATTGACTTGCGCTGCCCTACCTCTCACTAGTGAGGGGCGGCAGCGCATCAAGCGGTGAGCGCACTCCGGCACCGCCAACTTTCAGCACATGCGTGTAAATCATCGTCGTAGAGACGTCGGAATGGCCGAGCAGATCCTGCACGGTTCGAATGTCGTAACCGCTGCGGAGCAAGGCCGTCGCGAACGAGTGGCGGAGGGTGTGCGGTGTGGCGGGCTTCGTGATGCCTGCTTGTTCTACGGCACGTTTGAAGGCGCGCTGAAAGGTCTGGTCATACATGTGATGGCGACGCACGACACCGCTCCGTGGATCGGTCGAATGCGTGTGCTGCGCAAAAACCCAGAACCACGGCCAGGAATGCCCGGCGCGCGGATACTTCCGCTCAAGGGCGTCGGGAAGCGCAACGCCGCTGCGGCCCTCGGCCTGGTCCTTCAGCCACCATGCCCGTGCACGCGACAGCTGCTCGCGCAGGCTGGGTGCCAAGCTCTCGGGTAACATCAAGGCCCGATCCTTGGAGCCCTTGCCCTCCCGCACGATGATCGTGCCGTGATCGAAATCCAGATCCTTGACCCGCAGTTGCAAACCCTCACTGATCCGCATGCCCGTTCCATACAGAAGCTGGGCGAACAAACGATGCTCGCCTTCCAGAAAACCGAGGATGCGAACCACTTCATCCGGGGTCAGCACCACCGGCAAGCGCCGCGACGGCCGAGGTCTTCCGATCTCCTGAAGCCAGGGCAGATCCGTGCACAGCACCTTGCCGTAGAAGAACAGCAAGGCCGCCAATGCCTGACGATGCGTGGAGACCGAAACCTTGCGCTCGTTCGCCAGCCAGGACAGAAATGCCTCGACTTCGCTGCTGCCCAAGGTTGCCGGGTGACGCACACCGTGGAAACGGATGAAGGCACGAACCCAGTGGACATAAGCCTGTTCGGTTCGTAAGCTGTAATGCAAGTAGCGTATGCGCTCACGCAACTGGTCCAGAACCTTGACCGAACGCAGCGGTGGTAACGGCGCAGTGGCGGTTTTCATGGCTTGTTATGACTGTTTTTTTGTACAGTCTATGCCTCGGGCATCCAAGCAGCAAGCGCGTTACGCCGTGGGTCGATGTTTTCATCCGGGGTCAGCACCACCGGCAAGCGCCGCGACGGCCGAGGTCTTCCGATCTCCTGAAGCCAGGGCAGATCCGTGCACAGCACCTTGCCGTAGAAGAACAGCAAGGCCGCCAATGCCTGACGATGCGTGGAGACCGAAACCTTGCGCTCGTTCGCCAGCCAGGACAGAAATGCCTCGACTTCGCTGCTGCCCAAGGTTGCCGGGTGACGCACACCGTGGAAACGGATGAAGGCACGAACCCAGTGGACATAAGCCTGTTCGGTTCGTAAGCTGTAATGCAAGTAGCGTATGCGCTCACGCAACTGGTCCAGAACCTTGACCGAACGCAGCGGTGGTAACGGCGCAGTGGCGGTTTTCATGGCTTGTTATGACTGTTTTTTTGTACAGTCTATGCCTCGGGCATCCAAGCAGCAAGCGCGTTACGCCGTGGGTCGATGTTTGATGTTATGGAGCAGCAACGATGTTACGCAGCAGGGCAGTCGCCCTAAAACAAAGTTATGCTCTGTGAGCCTGGTTATTGGCGAAGCGAAAGTATGACGATTTCAGCAATAAACGCAAAAGGATAAAAAAATGACATGGAGAACGACCAGAACACTTTTACAGCCTCAAAAGCTGGAGTTCAATGAGTTTGAGATTCTTAATCCCGTAGTTGAGGGCGCCCGAATTGTCGGCATTGGCGAGGGTGCTCACTTTGTCGCGGAGTTCTCACTGGCTAGAGCTAGTCTTATTCGCTATTTTGTCGAGAGGCATGATTTTAATGCGATTGGTTTGGAATGTGGGGCGATTCAGGCATCCCGGCTATCTGAATGGCTCAACTCAACAGCCGGTGCTCATGAACTTGAGCGATTTTCGGATACCCTGACCTTTTCTTTGTATGGCTCAGTGCTGATTTGGGTTAAATCATATCTACGCGAATCAGGAAGAAAACTGCAGTTAGTCGGAATCGATTTACCCAACACCTTGAATCCAAGGGACGACCTAGCGCAATTGGCCGAAATTATCCAGGTCATCGACCACCTCATGAAACCCCACGTTGATGCGCTGACTCAGTTGTTGACGTCCATTGATGGCCAGTCGGCGGTTATTTCATCGGCAAAATGGGGGGAGTTGGAAACGGCTCAGCAGGAGAAAGCTATCTCAGGGGTAACCAGATTGAAGCTCCGTTTGGCGTCGCTTGCCCCTGTCCTGAAAAATCACGTCAACAGCGATTTTTTCCGAAAAGCCTCTGATCGAATAGAGTCGATAGAGTATACGTTGGAAACCTTGCGTGTAATGAAAGCTTTCTTCGATGGTACCTCTCTTGAGGGAGATACTTCCGTACGTGACTCGTATATGGCGGGCGTGGTGGATGGAATGGTTCGAGCGAATCCGGATGTAAGGATAATTCTGCTGGCGCACAACAATCATTTACAAAAAACTCCAGTTTCCTTTTCAGGCGAGCTTACGGCTGTTCCCATGGGACAGCATCTCGCAGAGAGGGAGGAGGGGGATTACCGTGCGATTGCATTCACCCATCTTGGACTCACCGTGCCGGAAATGCATTTCCCATCGCCCGACAGTCCTCTTGGATTCTCTGTTGTGACCACGCCTGCCGATGCAATCCGTGAGGATAGTGTGGAACAGTATGTCATCGATGCCTGTGGTAAGGAGGATTCATGCCTGACATTGACAGATGACCCCATGGAAGCAAAGCGAATGCGGTCCCAAAGCGCCTCTGTAGAAACGAATTTGAGCGAGGCATTTGATGCCATCGTCTGCGTTCCCAGCGCCGGCAAGGACAGCCTGGTTGCCCTATAGGAAACCAGAAATGAAATGAAGGAGCATAACCTGCCAATCCACCGGACGGTTTTCAACCGCCGGTGATCAGCGCGTTAGATGCACTAAGCACATAATTGCTCACAGCCAAACTATCAGGTCAAGTCTGCTTTTATTATTTTTAAGCGTGCATAATAAGCCCTACACAAATTGGGAGATATATCATGAAAGGCTGGCTTTTTCTTGTTATCGCAATAGTTGGCGAAGTAATCGCAACATCCGCATTAAAATCTAGCGAGGGCTTTACTAAGCTTGCCCCTTCCGCCGTTGTCATAATCGGTTATGGCATCGCATTTTATTTTCTTTCTCTGGTTCTGAAATCCATCCCTGTCGGTGGATGTTATGGATTATTTTTAAGCGTGCATAATAAGCCCTACACAAATTGGGAGATATATCATGAAAGGCTGGCTTTTTCTTGTTATCGCAATAGTTGGCGAAGTAATCGCAACATCCGCATTAAAATCTAGCGAGGGCTTTACTAAGCTTGCCCCTTCCGCCGTTGTCATAATCGGTTATGGCATCGCATTTTATTTTCTTTCTCTGGTTCTGAAATCCATCCCTGTCGGTGTTGCTTATGCAGTCTGGTCGGGACTCGGCGTCGTCATAATTACAGCCATTGCCTGGTTGCTTCATGGGCAAAAGCTTGATGCGTGGGGCTTTGTAGGTATGGGGCTCATAATTGCTGCCTTTTTGCTCGCCCGATCCCCATCGTGGAAGTCGCTGCGGAGGCCGACGCCATGGTGACGGTGTTCGGCATTCTGAATCTCACCGAGGACTCCTTCTTCGATGAGAGCCGGCGGCTAGACCCCGCCGGCGCTGTCACCGCGGCGATCGAAATGCTGCGAGTCGGATCAGACGTCGTGGATGTCGGACCGGCCGCCAGCCATCCGGACGCGAGGCCTGTATCGCCGGCCGATGAGATCAGACGTATTGCGCCGCTCTTAGACGCCCTGTCCGATCAGATGCACCGTGTTTCAATCGACAGCTTCCAACCGGAAACCCAGCGCTATGCGCTCAAGCGCGGCGTGGGCTACCTGAACGATATCCAAGGATTTCCTGACCCTGCGCTCTATCCCGATATTGCTGAGGCGGACTGCAGGCTGGTGGTTATGCACTCAGCGCAGCGGGATGGCATCGCCACCCGCACCGGTCACCTTCGACCCGAAGACGCGCTCGACGAGATTGTGCGGTTCTTCGAGGCGCGGGTTTCCGCCTTGCGACGGAGCGGGGTCGCTGCCGACCGGCTCATCCTCGATCCGGGGATGGGATTTTTCTTGAGCCCCGCACCGGAAACATCGCTGCACGTGCTGTCGAACCTTCAAAAGCTGAAGTCGGCGTTGGGGCTTCCGCTATTGGTCTCGGTGTCGCGGAAATCCTTCTTGGGCGCCACCGTTGGCCTTCCTGTAAAGGATCTGGGTCCAGCGAGCCTTGCGGCGGAACTTCACGCGATCGGCAATGGCGCTGACTACGTCCGCACCCACGCGCCTGGAGATCTGCGAAGCGCAATCACCTTCTCGGAAACCCTCGCGAAATTTCGCAGTCGCGACGCCAGAGACCGAGGGTTAGATCATGCCTAGCATTCACCTTCCGGCCGCCCGCTAGCGGACCCTGGTCAGGTTCCGCGAAGGTGGGCGCAGACATGCTGGGCTCGTCAGGATCAAACTGCACTATGAGGCGGCGGTTCATACCGCGCCAGGGGAGCGAATGGACAGCGAGGAGCCTCCGAACGTTCGGGTCGCCTGCTCGGGTGATATCGACGAGGTTGTGCGGCTGATGCACGACGCTGCGGCGTGGATGTCCGCCAAGGGAACGCCCGCCTGGGACGTCGCGCGGATCGACCGGACATTCGCGGAGACCTTCGTCCTGAGATCCGAGCTCCTAGTCGCGAGTTGCAGCGACGGCATCGTCGGCTGTTGCACCTTGTCGGCCGAGGATCCCGAGTTCTGGCCCGACGCCCTCAAGGGGGAGGCCGCATATCTGCACAAGCTCGCGGTGCGACGGACACATGCGGGCCGGGGTGTCAGCTCCGCGCTGATCGAGGCTTGCCGCCATGCCGCGCGAACGCAGGGGTGCGCCAAGCTGCGGCTCGACTGCCACCCGAACCTGCGTGGCCTATACGAGCGGCTCGGATTCACCCACGTCGACACTTTCAATCCCGGCTGGGATCCAACCTTCATCGCAGAACGCCTAGAACTCGAAATCTAACGTCCGTTCGGGCATCGAGGTCCATGTCGGGGTGGGACGGGCCCGTGGCTTCAAGATCACTTGCAGTCCGACCGCGATGTCTTGGTTGCGCGAGAGGTTGTCGATATCTGTTGATTTGCACCCAAATTTGACCCGGGATTTGCATTGAATTTTGACCCACCCCTTGTTGTCAGAATTATGTCTCGATTTTCAGTTTGCGGGTCTGTTTTTCCTCCTGCTTATTCTGAGTTGAACTGTGTTTGAAGCGGTAACTTTCATTGCCGGTTTCCAGGATGTGGCAGTGGTGGGTTAGTCGGTCCAACAACGCTGTTGTCATCTTTTCATCGCCAAACACTCGGCTCCATTCCGAGAAGCTCAAGTTGGTGGTCAGTATCACGCTGGTTTTTTCGTACAGCTTTGAGAGCAGGTGAAACAGCAGTGCCCCACCGGTTTGGCTAAAAGGCAAATATCCCAGCTCATCCAGAATCACCAAATCGGCATACAACAGACGGTTTGCGATTTGTCCCTGACGCCCAGATGATTTCTCTTGCTCCAGTGCATTGACCAAATCCACGGTGGAGAAGAAACGCACCCGTCGGTTCAAGTGCATCACTGCTTGTGTACCAATGGCTGTGGCCAGGTGAGTCTTGCCTGTGCCTGGCCCACCAATCAGCACCACGTTCTGGGCTTGTTCCATGAAGTCGCACCGGTGCAATTGTTTGACCGTGGCCTCATTAACCAGGCTTTGACTGAAGTCAAAGCCCACCAAGTCCCGATACACGGGGAACTTGGCCACCCGCAATTGATAGTTCACCGAACGTACTTCACGCTCTGCCACTTCAGCTTTAATCAAGCTGTCCAGCATGGGCAAGGCTTGATTAAATGCTGGTGAATTCTGATTGCCCAACTCCTCAATGGCGTGTGCCATGCCAAAGAGTTTCAAGGATTTGAGGATTCTCACATGGCCTTCATGCTGCATCATGGGCTCTCCTTAAACTGTCATAGCGGTTCACGTTGGCCTGTGGTTCCAATGTCAGCCTTAACCCCTTGGGAATTGGAATCGGTTTGGGTGGAGGTTCTTCGGTCAAACGTCCCAACAGATTAAGCACATGCTCCTTCGATGGCTTGCCACACTCCAATGCCAATTCCACAGCACTGAGTACCGCACCTTCATCGTGGTGCAATACAAGGGCCAGAATTTCCACCATGTCACGGTCACCGCCGGGGCGTTGCAGCAAGATGGATTGAAGCTTCTTGAACGCGGGTGGCAATTCAGCAAATGGCGCACCATTGCGCAACGCCCCAGGTTTCTTCTGAAGCACAGACAAGTAATGGTGCCAGTCGTATTGTGTGTGGCCACGCCGAGCGTGGCCACTGCCAAACAATCTTGGATGCTCGGCAATGTGTTGGCCTTCGGCAGCCATCACCAGCTTGTCTGCATAAATCCGAAGGCTGATGGCCCTGTTGGCGTAACTGGCAGGAACGCTGTAGCGATTGCCCTCGTGGTGAACAAGGCAGGTTGAAGTGACTCGCTTGGTTTGCTCCACGAATGCATCAAAGGCATTGGGTAGCGCCATCAACTCGCCTTGTTCATCGGCAAAGGCCTCTTGCACGGTTTGGTCCAATTCGGGGTGGCGCAGCTCAGACCACAGCGCTTTGCAGCGATGCTCAAGCCACACATTCAAATCAGCAAGGCTTTGAAAGTCTGGTGCCCCTTGCCACAGGCGTTGGCGGGAATCCTGCACGTTCTTCTCAATCTGGCCTTTCTCCCAACCCGATGCTGGATTACAGAACTGCGCATCAAACAGGTAGTGGCTGACCATGGCAGTGAACCGCTGATTGACCCTGCGCTCTTTGCCACGCCCCACCGAATCCACAGCGGTCTTCATGTTGTCGTAGATGCCGCGCTTGGGAATGCCACCGAAGATTTGAAAGGCATGCCAGTGGGCATCAAACAGCATTTCATGTTTTTGCTGGTAGTAAGCCCGAAGCACAAAGGCCCGGCTGTGGGCCAACTTAAACTGGGCAATCTGAAGTTTGACCTGTTTGCCCGCTATGCGGGCAAAGTCCTCACTCCAATCGAATTGGAAGGCTTCGCCACAAGCAAAGCGCAAGGGGATGAAACAACCCTTGCCCGAGGTTTGCGCCTTGAACTGTTCGGAATCTTTCCACTGTCGGGCAAAGGCACACACTCGGTCATAAGACCCGGTAAAGCCCAAAGCGACCAAATCCCGGTACATGCTGCGCAGGTTTCTGCGCAGCTTCTTTGTCTTTTTGTGCTCGGTGGAGAGCCACTGCCTTAACTTGGGCTCAAAAGGACTTAACTTGCCAACGCTGTCTCGCGCTGGGTACTGCGGTTCAACCACCTTGCTTTGCAAATACTTGCGAACGGTGTTCCTGGACAGGCCGCTTCGTCGGGCTATTTCCCGAATCGACGCACCATCGCGAAAATGCCAGCGTCGAATTGCGCTCAATATCGCCACGTTTATCACTCCTTGATTTCTCCCGCCATATCCAGACGGGAAACAGTGTCATACGTGGGTCAAATTTCGACGCAAATCTTTACCCTAAGTGGGTCAATTTTAGATGCAACTCAACAGCCGGCCGAAATCGAGCCTGCCCCTCATCTGTCAACGCCGCGCCGGGTGAGTCGGCCCCTCAAGTGTCAACGTCCGCCCCTCATCTGTCAGTGAGGGCCAAGTTTTCCGCGAGGTATCCACAACGCCGGCGGCCGCGGGGCATGAAAAAGCCCGTAGCGGGCTGCTACGGGCGTCTGACGCGGTGGAAAGGGGGAGGGGATGTTGTCTACATGGCTCTGCTGTAGTGAGTGGGTTGCGCTCCGGCAGCGGTCCTGATCAATCGTCACCCTTTCTCGGTCCTTCAACGTTCCTGACAACGAGCCTCCTTTTCGCCAATCCATCGACAATCACCGCGAGTCCCTGCTCGAACGCTGCGTCCGGACCGGCTTCGTCGAAGGCGTCTATCGCGGCCCGCAACAGCGGCGAGAGCGGAGCCTGTTCAACGGTGCCGCCGCGCTCGCCGGCATCGCTGTCGCCGGCCTGCTCCTCAAGCACGGCCCCAACAGTGAAGTAGCTGATTGTCATCAGCGCATTGACGGCGTCCCCGGCCGAAAAACCCGCCTCGCAGAGGAAGCGAAGCTGCGCGTCGGCCGTTTCCATCTGCGGTGCGCCCGGTCGCGTGCCGGCATGGATGCGCGCGCCATCGCGGTAGGCGAGCAGCGCCTGCCTGAAGCTGCGGGCATTCCCGATCAGAAATGAGCGCCAGTCGTCGTCGGCTCTCGGCACCGAATGCGTATGATTCTCCGCCAGCATGGCTTCGGCCAGTGCGTCGAGCAGCGCCCGCTTGTTCCTGAAGTGCCAGTAAAGCGCCGGCTGCTGAACCCCCAACCGTTCCGCCAGTTTGCGTGTCGTCAGACCGTCTACGCCGACCTCGTTCAACAGGTCCAGGGCGGCACGGATCACTGTATTCGGCTGCAACTTTGTCATGCTTGACACTTTATCACTGATAAACATAATATGTCCACCAACTTATCAGTGATAAAGAATCCGCGCGTTCAATCGGACCAGCGGAGGCTGGTCCGGAGGCCAGACGTGAAACCCAACAGACCCCTGATCGTAATTCTGAGCACTGTCGCGCTCGACGCTGTCGGCATCGGCCTGATTATGCCGGTGCTGCCGGGCCTCCTGCGCGATCTGGTTCACTCGAACGACGTCACCGCCCACTATGGCATTCTGCTGGCGCTGTATGCGTTGATGCAATTTGCCTGCGCACCTGTGCTGGGCGCGCTGTCGGATCGTTTCGGGCGGCGGCCGGTCTTGCTCGTCTCGCTGGCCGGCGCTGCTGTCGACTACGCCATCATGGCGACGGCGCCTTTCCTTTGGGTTCTCTATATCGGGCGGATCGTGGCCGGCATCACCGGGGCGACTGGGGCGGTAGCCGGCGCTTATATTGCCGATATCACTGATGGCGATGAGCGCGCGCGGCACTTCGGCTTCATGAGCGCCTGTTTCGGGTTCGGGATGGTCGCGGGACCTGTGCTCGGTGGGCTGATGGGCGGTTTCTCCCCCCACGCTCCGTTCTTCGCCGCGGCAGCCTTGAACGGCCTCAATTTCCTGACGGGCTGTTTCCTTTTGCCGGAGTCGCACAAAGGCGAACGCCGGCCGTTACGCCGGGAGGCTCTCAACCCGCTCGCTTCGTTCCGGTGGGCCCGGGGCATGACCGTCGTCGCCGCCCTGATGGCGGTCTTCTTCATCATGCAACTTGTCGGACAGGTGCCGGCCGCGCTTTGGGTCATTTTCGGCGAGGATCGCTTTCACTGGGACGCGACCACGATCGGCATTTCGCTTGCCGCATTTGGCATTCTGCATTCACTCGCCCAGGCAATGATCACCGGCCCTGTAGCCGCCCGGCTCGGCGAAAGGCGGGCACTCATGCTCGGAATGATTGCCGACGGCACAGGCTACATCCTGCTTGCCTTCGCGACACGGGGATGGATGGCGTTCCCGATCATGGTCCTGCTTGCTTCGGGTGGCATCGGAATGCCGGCGCTGCAAGCAATGTTGTCCAGGCAGGTGGATGAGGAACGTCAGGGGCAGCTGCAAGGCTCACTGGCGGCGCTCACCAGCCTGACCTCGATCGTCGGACCCCTCCTCTTCACGGCGATCTATGCGGCTTCTATAACAACGTGGAACGGGTGGGCATGGATTGCAGGCGCTGCCCTCTACTTGCTCTGCCTGCCGGCGCTGCGTCGCGGGCTTTGGAGCGGCGCAGGGCAACGAGCCGATCGCTGATCGTGGAAACGATAGGCCTATGCCATGCGGGTCAAGGCGACTTCCGGCAAGCTATACGCGCCCTAGGAGTGCGGTTGGAACGTTGGCCCAGCCAGATACTCCCGATCACGAGCAGGACGCCGATGATTTGAAGCGCACTCAGCGTCTGATCCAAGAACAACCATCCTAGCAACACGGCGGTCCCCGGGCTGAGAAAGCCCAGTAAGGAAACAACTGTAGGTTCGAGTCGCGAGATCCCCCGGAACCAAAGGAAGTAGGTTAAACCCGCTCCGATCAGGCCGAGCCACGCCAGGCCGAGAACATTGGTTCCTGTAGGCATCGGGATTGGCGGATCAAACACTAAAGCTACTGGAACGAGCAGAAGTCCTCCGGCCGCCAGTTGCCAGGCGGTAAAGGTGAGCAGAGGCACGGGAGGTTGCCACTTGCGGGTCAGCACGGTTCCGAACGCCATGGAAACCGCCCCCGCCAGGCCCGCTGCGACGCCGACAGGATCTAGCGCTGCGTTTGGTGTCAACACCAACAGCGCCACGCCCGCAGTTCCGCAAATAGCCCCCAGGACCGCCATCAATCGTATCGGGCTACCTAGCAGAGCGGCAGAGATGAACACGACCATCAGCGGCTGCACAGCGCCTACCGTCGCCGCGACCCCGCCCGGCAGGCGGTAGACCGAAATAAACAACAAGCTCCAGAATAGCGAAATATTAAGTGCGCCGAGGATGAAGATGCGCATCCACCAGATTCCCGTTGGAATCTGTCGGACGATCATCACGAGCAATAAACCCGCCGGCAACGCCCGCAGCATCGCGACCGTCATCGGTGAGAAGTTCGGCAGGTATTGGGTGGTGACAATGTAGGTGCTGCCCCAAATGGCAGGTGCTATCGCTGTGAACAATAAATCGGGGCAGACGGCGCTTCCAGCGTGACGACCATGCCGAGCACGCAGCGGGTGAACACGTCGATGGCGAGGGTCAGGTACGGGCGGCCAATAGGTTGCCGGTCGCGGTCATCGACCACGATCAGGTCGATGACCGTATGGTCTATCTGCACCTGCTCCAGCGGCGCGGTCACGGCAGGAGGCTCGCCGCCCACACCTTGTAGGTCACGAGCGGCATCCTGGCCTTCCCGCCGGCGGATGACCTTGCGCGGGTCAAGGCTAGCGATCCGTAAGGCCACGGTATTGCGCGCCGGCACTCGCAGTTTTTGAGCCTTGCACACCTGAGTGACTTCGCGGTGAAAGGCCGCTAGGCTGCGCTTCTGCTTGGTCAGGAACCGCTTTTGCAGTAGCTCGTGGATGACGCGCTCGACCGGTTCCGGCAAGCGCCCCTTACCTTTACCTCCACCGGACTGGCCGGGCACCAGATCCGTCACGAGGCCGCTGCCTTGCCGGGCACGCCGGATCAGAACGTATACCTGGCGCCGAGACAAGCCCAGCGCCTGAGCCGCCATATCGGCCGCTTCGTGCCCGACCGTCTCCGACTGCGCCAACGGACTGATGATCTCCGCACGACGGCGCGCACGCTCCCAAGCCTCATCAGGCAGAGTGGCCACGCCTTGTTCTGGAATCCGTGGGGTGTCCGTCGCCATGCTCACCTCGCTTTGGTGCACACGAGTATTGAGCATAGTCGAGATTGGTGCAGATCACTTCTGATATTGAACTGTCAGGAGCTGGCTGCACAACAGCCATTACGCCCAATCAACTGGTGCAGTCGTCTTCTGAAAATGACATCAAATTGGCTAGGTTGTTTTGGGCCATGCAACGGGGCCGGGTGGATCTCGTTGTGGATCTCGCCGGCGGGGATCTAGCCGTGGATCTCCGACCTGGTGCGCAGGCCAAAAAAAACCGCCCCGGAGTGCGGGGCGGCGAAGTAGGGCGGTCGTGCTGTTATCCGATCTTGGCGGCCCGCCTCGGCCGCTGCTCCTGTTTCTGCTCGCGCTTCTGTTCCTGGTCGATCCTCTGCGCCTTCTCCTGCTGGCCAACATCGACCAGCACCTTGCCCACGGCCGTACTGACCTGACGCTGTACGCCTTCGCGCCCCAGCTCGCTCTTGTTGGCCAAGTCGTTGAAGTCGGTGAAGCCCTTGGGATCGCCGGCCTGCTCGCCCGGTGCAAAGATCGGGAAGATGGCCTTGCCACCTACTGCCTTTGCGGCTTCCTCGGCCTTGGCCCGGCCGGGGTTGTAGCCGCGTTCCAGCTCCTGGGCCTTGTCGTCGTCGCCGGCGATGATGATGGGCTTGTCCGGGTACTTCTCATGCAGTGCGCGGGCGACGTGGGGCAGGTTGCCCGAGTCGAACGCCGCGACCGTGGCAAAGCCCAGCGCCTCGGAATTGCTCGCCGCTGTGGCATAGCCCTCGGAAATGACCAGGGCCGGCGCTGCGGCCAAGGCATCCATGCCGCCGACCGGATGAAAGCATCCTTCCTTCTTGCTGTCCTTGGCGAACCGCTTGGTGCCGTCCTCCTGGATGTACTGCATCGCCCATTGCTTGCCGTCCGCATCGAACACCGGAATGTAGGTTTTCTGGCCTTCCTTGTCGGTCAGCACGCCCGCCTGCGGCTTGATGCCCTTGGCTTCCAGGTACGGCGTCGGCTGCTCGATGGGCGCAAGGGTGGCCATCTGACGGCCGACACGCTGGGCCGTGGCTTCGTGCGCCTGCTCCTGTGCGGCCTCGCGCTCGGCCAGCTTGGTCGCGGCCTCGGCTTGCAGCTTGGCCTTTTCCTCGTCGCTCAAGGCATAGCCCTTGCTCTTCCAGGTAATGTCCGTGCCGGTCTTGTTGTTGATGATCCGGCCGGCCGGGTGGCCGTCCAGGTGCCCGACATAGAAGCCGTCCAGGGTTCCAGACTTGCCGCCGTCCACCGGCACGCGATGTTTCTTGCCGTCCATGATTGGATGGTCGCCGTCCGGTCGCTGGCCGACGAATAGGCCGGCGCTGCGCATGGCTTGCGCGAACTCTTCCCTTGGCGTCATAGCCGGCCCTTGCTGGGCCGATACGTTGTCGGGGTTCCAGCGTTCCAGCTTGGCCATGTCGGCACGCGGGCCGGCATACCAGGACTTCGCCGCCTTATCCCAAAGCGCGCCGGCCGCTTTGGCCTCGCCACGCTCGGCATAGGGCACGGCAAGGTACTGGCGGGCCTGTGCGGGCTTCTGCGCCTGCTCCTGGCCCTGGGTGGCCTGCTGGGCCGCCTGTGGCTCTGCGGCCGCTGTAGCGGCTCCCTGCGCCCATTTGGCAAACGGTGCGGTATCGACGCCCGGCGGCACGTACCAGGACTGTTGCTGACGATCCCAGCGTGCCCCGAGTCCCTTGGCCTCGTCTTTTTCCTTGAAAGGCACGTTGATGTACTCGCGTTCGGCCTTCTGCTGCGCCGGCGCAGCCGTCGCGCCCTGGGCCTGCTCCTGCTGCTCGCGCTCATGCTCGGCAATGCGATTCTGCAAGTCCTGGTCGTTCAGCATCACGGTCATTTCAGCGTCTTTGCGTGCTTCTTTAGCGGCTGAAATGTCCTCGTCGGTGCTGTTCGGATCGCGGCGCACCCGCTCTTCATGGACGCGGGCCAGCTTCGCCGCTCGCTCAACATCGTTCACTTCGGCGTAGGCATCGACCGCCGCCAGGCGCTGGGCCAGCTCGTCGGCCTGCTGTTCGCCGTCGAAGTCAGCAAGCCATTGGTGCGTGCCATCTTCCCGGCGGGCATACACCCCATAGAACTGCGGTTCAACGCCAAGGGATGCGGCCGAAGTGACGTGCTGATCGTCGCCTTCGCCTTCCATGACGTTGCCCTGGACTTGCACCTGGCCGATCCAGTCAGCGGGCAGCGTGAAGCCAAATGCCTTTTCGCTGGCTTCGTTCAGCGCCTGAATGTCGATTGCCCTGGTCGCCTCGGTGCCAGTGTGCAAGTCGCGCAGCGCGCTTGTGACCTCGGCATCAGGCCGGGACATGATGCCGTTGTCGGCCAGCCGATCCACCAGGCGGCCGGGCAGGTTGTCGATGTTGGTTGGTTGCATGGCCAGCTCCTTTTCTTGCTGCTGGGCCTGGTCTTGCTCCTGCACCTGCACCTGCTCGAAGGCCAGCACGTAATCATGGATTTTCTCGGCGTCGGATGAGGCGCGGAAAATTTCCAGCGGATCGTCTTGCAGCGCCTTGATCCAGGAACCGACATAAGCGGCGTGCTGCTCGGGGTCGTGGCCAATGCCCAGCTCGTCGCCCACGATCATCGAAGAAATCTCGGCCCGCAATTCTTCCTTGGCGTACCCCTCCGATCCGAACGGATGGGCAAGGTCACGGTCGAGGCGCGAAGGGTGGCCAGTCCAATGTCCCAGCTCGTGCAAGGCCGTCGCGTAGTAGCGGTCGGCGCTCTCGAACTGGCTTTTTTCCGGCAGGGTGATGCTGTCGGTCGAAGGCCGATAGAAAGCCCGATCCCCGGCCGCGTGGGTGATCTTCGCCCCGGACGCTTGCAGGATGTGTTCGGCCCGCTCCACGGCATCCCACTGCTGTTCTGCCTTGGGCTTGATCTGCTGCGGCGGCAGGCCGTCGATCTGCTCGCCGTTGAAAACGGTAGCGAAGAACACGCGGGGCCGTTCGAGCTGGACGGTTTCCTTGATCTTCTCGCCGTTCGCATCGCGCACCGGCCGGCCCTGGTCATCCAGCTTGTCTTGCTCTTCGCTGAATTTCCAGTATTGAACGGGCGTGCCTTTCTCGCCCTTGCGCACCTGTGCGCCGGCGGCCGCCGCCTGCTTGTAGGTCATCCAGCGCGAGTCATCCCGGCCTTGGGCCATCAGGTGAATTGCGTTAATGCCTTTGTAGCGTTTGCCGGTGGTGGGGTTCATCGGCATCAGCGAATTAGGTTCGCCTGGTTGCCACGGTTTTTGCCACGGCGCGGTGCCAGCCTTGAGCTGTTCGATCAGCTTTTCGGCCACCACTTCATGAAACGGCTTCTTCGGTTCCATAGTGTTGTCCCTTCTGAATAGTTCGTTGATCTCCGGGAATGTCTGCTGTGTCCTGGTGCGGTCGTGCAGGCCCTGGGCGACCATGCACACGATGTTGTGCAGGTCGTCGGCCCCCATCGGCCGGACACGGGCGATGCAGGTTTCCTTGAAGGATTGCTGGCCTCGCTGTTGCACCTGGTCGTTGCCAACGTGGTGACGTGGTGCGATGCCTTCGGATTGCAGGGCAATGACTTCCTCGGCGCGCATGTCCAGCGATGTGCCGGCATAGCGTTCGTTGATGTCATCCCATAGCGGCTTGAGCGTTGGTTCTTCGCGGCCGGCGATCACGCCATCGAGCAAGGCCCGCTTCTCGGCCGGTGCGAAGGTGTTGGCCCCGTAGTGCCCTAGAACCTCATGGCGCAACGTAATGAGCAAGTCGCGGGCGTCCTGGACGTTTTCCAGGGGAATGTCCACGCGACCCCGATAGGTGCGTCCGTTGGGGGCTATCGTCTCTTTCGGCAGATAGCCGCCCTTCATGTCCTGGGGCACTTCCACGGCACGCGGCCCGTAAAGCTGGGCCGTGTTGTCGCGGAACTTGTAGGCCAGCTCAAGCGCGCCGGGGTAGTCGGTCAAGAACAACCGCGCTACCCCTTCGGCTTCAGCCTTGGTCATGGCCATCTATCAACCCTCCTTGGCGTTGTGCCTGGCGATGGCCTCGGGCACCGTCTCGCCCGGCTCCATGCCGAACCGCTCGCGGGCATTGGTGCGCGTGATGAAGGTCGGGATTTCCGCGCTGGGGCCTTCGTCGTCCAGGAAACCGGGCTGCTCTTCGCCCAGCACGTCCACCAGGTCGGCATTGCTGTCGGCGGCGTCCTCTTCGCTCAAGGCATCCTCCACGAAAGCGCCGGCGCGCTCGGCTTCCTCGGGGTCGAACTCGGCCTGGTAGCCGGGCGTCTGCGCATCGGTCAGCTTTTCGCGCAGCGCCTCGGTGGCGCTGGCGTAGTCATCGACCGGCGGCAGCTCGGCCGTGGTATCGGTGTTGGTTTGGTTCTTCGGGTCAGTCATGGCGTTACTCCTTGTCGGTGGTTGAATCTGCGGGGCCGCTGCGGCCCTTGCTGTAGTCGGGCCGGCCTTTCAGGTCGGGATAGGTCTGCTTGCAAGCGGGGTAGTTGCTGCATCCCCACCAGAAATGCCCCTTCTTCTTGCTCGGCCGGCGCGAAAGGCCGGTGCCGCACGCCATGCACTTGTGCAGGGTGGACACTGGCGCGGCTTCTTTACCGCCGGCGATGGACACGGCCCCGGTGTTGGCCTTGGCCACCTGGTCGCGGATGAAGGATTCTTGTTTCGTGATGAACGCGGCCAGCTCGGCGGTGCCCTGCTCGATGCCCTTCAACATGCGTTCGTAAAGCGCGGTGAGAACCGGACTTTTCACGACTTCGGGCAGCGCGTCGATCACGCTGCGGCCCAAGGTGGTGCTGATAATTTGCTTGCCCTTGGTTTCCAGGAACTCGCGCCGCTTCAACTCGGCAATGATCGAAGCGCGGGTTGCGGAAGTGCCGATGCCATCGCCTTCGCGCAGCATCTTCTTGTGCTCGGCGTCGGCCACGAACTTGTGGATGTTCTCCATTGCGCGGGTCAGCGTGCCCTCGGTGAACCGCTGCGGTGGCTTCGTCTTGGAATCCTTGCGGCTCGCATCCGTGCAAGTCACGCCGTCGCCTTGCTTCATCGTCGGCAGGCGCTGGCTATCGCTGTCGTCCTGCTCCTTGTCGGTGTCCTCGTCGGCCTGGTCGTACACGTCACGCCAGCCGTTTTTCGTGACTACCTTGCCGCTGGCAGCGAACGTCTCGCCGGCCACGTCCACGCCCACGGTGGTCTGCATGTATTCGTGCAGTGGGTAGAACTGCGCGATGTAGGCCCGCACGATCAATTCATAGATGTTGCGCTCGCGCTCGCTCAAGCCGGCCTTGTTGCCCTTGTGCATGGTCGGCACGATGCCGTGGTGCGCGGTGATCTTGGAATCGTTCCAGGTCTTTGACTTGATGCGCGGATCGGCGGCATCGACCAGGCCGGCCAGCTCCGGGTTCACATGCTTGACGGCATCGAGCACGTTGGCGGCGTCGGCGTGCTGCGACTCGGGCAGGTAGGCGCAGTCGGTTCGCGGGTAGCTGGTCAGCTTGTGCGTTTCATAAAGCGACTGGCAGGTATTCAGCACGTCCTCGGCGCTGTACCCGTACTTGTTTGACGCCAGTACCGTAATGTCGGACAGCGCGAACGCCAGCGGCTGGTTCTGCTTCTTCGCTTCCTGCTTGTACTCGGCAATGCTGCCTGGCTGGCCCTTGATGCTGGCCACCAGGGCATCGGCCACGGCGGTATCGACAAGGCGGCCTTCGCTGTCCAGGCCGGCTTGATCCTCCTTCGCCTTCCAGGCGGCCATAAACGTGCCGCCTTCATGCTGGATCGCGGCCCGGATCGTGTGGTACGGAACGGGCTTGAACGCCTCGATTTCGCGGTCACGATTCACAACCAGGGCCAGCGTCGGGGTCTGCACGCGGCCCACGGTCAGCAAGGCCCTGGAACCGCCGCGCTGCGCCCGCAGGGTGTAGGCGCGGGAAAGGTTCATGCCGATCAGCCAGTCAGCGCGTGCGCGCCCTCGGGCCGCATCAGCCCAGCCGCGATAGGTGTTGTTCTCTTTCAGCGCGGCCAAGCCACGCTTGACCGTTACGGTGTCTTGAGCCGACACCCAAAAACGGCGCGTCGGCTTGTTGGCCTTGAAGTGGTGCAGCACTTCATCGACCAGCAACTGACCTTCGCGGTCGGGGTCGCCGGCGTTGACGATTTCGCCCGCTTCCTTGATGAGTTTGCCGATTACGGCAAGCTGCTTCTTGGCATCGTCCTTTGGCCGCAGAATCCACGTTTCCGGGATGATGGGCAGCTCTTCGATGCGCCAGATTTTCTTGCCGGCCTTGTTGCGCGGCACGTCGTCCGGCGTGTACTCGTCCGGCTCGGCCTGTTCCAGCATGTGGCCAAAGCACCAGGTAATTTTGTCGGTGCCGCACTCGATGTAGCCGTCGCCTTTGCTTGTGACGCCCAGCGCCTCGGCAATGGCTTTTGCTACGGATGGTTTTTCAGCGATGAAAAGTCGCATGGTGATCCCCTTCCCTACCAGGTGATGACCGGACGAATCACGGTCTTGATTTGCGAAAGATTGATTGGCCCGAAGTAACGGCCATCGAAGGAAGTGCCGCTTACGTCCGACATAAGCAGCACCTCGGAATTGCCCAGCGTGTAGCGGTCGGCCTGGAAACGCGGCAATGGCCTGCCAGCGGAATCGGCCTTGATCGGCTTGCTCAAGGGCAGCAGCTCGCCATTCACCCGCACGCCGTCATCAGTGACGGTCACGGTGTCGCTTTTAGCGGCTAAAACGCGCTTCATCATGTAGCCGTACCCGCCCGCGCAGAAGCCGGCCCCGATGTAACCCCTTTCCTTGGCGTCATCGAACACGCCCGCTTTCGGCGGGCACCAAAGCACGTAAGCGCCCTTCTCCACCGGCGCGCTGGTTGTCCAGTACAGGCCGACTGGGATGCTCTTGGTCGTGTTGATGCGGGCACCGGCGGCATAGCAGGCCGCGCCCAGCACCAGGACGGCCGCGCCGGCGATGGCCACGCCTACGGTGATGCGTTTCGCCACGTTCTTCATATCGTGATCCCCTGCCCTGCGTCCTGGACGTGGATGGTCTTGTCACTGACCTTCGGGGCCGGAATTGCGGCCCTGGCCTGGAATACCGGGTCTTTGAAGTAAAGCGGCTGTTTGCCGTAGATCGCGGGATAGCCGGCCACGTACACAACCATGTCGCCCGCTTCCTCAATCTCGCCGGTGGCCGACTTGCGCGGCCCTGGCATACGCAAGCATTCATCGGGGGTCAGCAAGGGGCGCTGCACTTCCTGGAACGTGCGCGACACCTGGCCCAGCATCGCGGCCGTGCGTCGGCCGCTGGTCGTGATCTGTTCCTTGACGATGGTGGTCTGGCCGGTCAGCCGCGAAAGGTGTTCGGCAGTCTCGACACGGTTGGGCGGATAGGCGTTCTGGACGTGGCAGTTACTGGTAATCGTCTCGTCGTGGCCGTAGCCGGTTTCGCGGCTCTTGAGCTGGTTAATGTCCTGGCAAATCAGGTAGCACTTGATGCCGTAGCCGGCGACGAAAGCCAGCGACTCTTGCAGGATTTCCAGCTTCCCAAGGCTCGGGAACTCGTCCAGCATCATCAGCAGGCGGTGTTTGTAATGCGCGACCGGCCGGCCGTTCTCGAAGTCCATCTTGTCGGCCAGCAGGCGCACGATCATGTTCACCATGATTCGCACCAGCGGGCGCAGGCGGGCTTTGTCGTTGGGTTGCGTGACGATGTAGAGGCTGGCCGGGTCGTCCTGGTGCATCAGGTCTTTGATGCGGAACTCGGACTTGCTCACGCTGCGGGCCACAACTGGATCGCGGTACAGGGACAGGTACGATTTCGCGGTGGACAGCACCGAACCCGCTTCTTCCTCGGGCCGATCCATCATGTCGCGGGCCGCCGATCCGATGGCATGGTGATTCTGGCCGTCAACGTGGCCATAGGTCGCCATTTCCATCCACAACTCGCCAACGTCGCGGTTGGGATCGGCCAGCATGGCATCGACCGATGGCAAGGTCGCATAGGTGCCGTCTGCCTGGGCCTTGTAAAGCGCGTGCAGGATCACGCCGACCAGCAAGGCAAACGCGGTTTTCTGCCAATGGGAGTCCAGGCCCTTGCCGTCCGGGTCAACGATGAGCTGGGCAAGGTTCTGAACGTCGCCCACTTCAAATTCGGTGCCCAGCCGGATTTCGTCCAGTGGGTTCCAGCAAATCCCGCCGTTCGATGAAGCCGGCTCGAAGCGCAGCACCTTGTTCTTGGCGTGCTTCTTGCGCCATCCGGCGGTCAAGGCCCACAACTCGCCCTTGAGGTCGGTAATGACGGCGCTGGCCGGCCACGAAAGCATGGTCGGGACAACCAAGCCGACACCCTTACCGGAGCGCGTCGGCGCGTAGCACAAGACATGCTCCGGGCCGCTGTGACGCAAGTAATAGAACGAACCGTCCTTGTCCTCCCAGCCGCCGACATAGACGCCGGTAGCGGTTGGCTCTTCCTTGCCGGTCACGACTTCCAGGACGGTGCGCGGCCGGGGCAGCAGGCCGGCGGCCTGAATGTCCTTCTTCTCGGCCCAGCGGGCCGATCCGTGCAGGAACTGGTTTGCCTTGGACGTATTCGAGGCAACCACCTTGGCGATGGCCACGCCCAGCAGTCCAACGGTGGAAACCAACATGCCGACACTGCCGGCGCTCATGATTTCGTTGGGATAGTGGCTGTACCACTTCGACGCCCATTGCAGGATCGACCAGGGCGCATAGATATGGCCGATGTGGCCGCCAAGACTGGCCTGGTAGTCGAACGTGTGCGCGAAATACTGCGTAGCGGCTTGCAGGCCGCCGGCCAGCGACAAAACGCCCAGCGTTGGCAGCAGCTTGCCGGCCTTGGGCTTCGCAGAACGTACCTGCGGGCCAACTGCGTTGTTCATCTTTATTTTCATCTGCTCCTTCCTTTCGACGTTTTGATCGAGCCTTTGGGTGTGATCGAAACGGCATCGCCAACGGCAATGCGCTTCAAGCGGTTGGCGGTGGCCTGGTCGATGGGCATCACCAACACGTCATCGCCACGCTTCACCAGGGCCAAGGTCTGGCCTTCGACGTTCCGCATACCGGCAAACGACAACGCGCCATCCCCGGCAGTATAACGCGAGTGTTTCGGTATATCGAAACCTTTTAGCCGTTTGCCTTCGCGTTCGGCAATGTATTTATCCATTGCCTTGACCTGCTCCGGCTTGTATTGCGGCCCGGCTTCTAGCCTTCCTCCTGGCCTAGAAACTCCCCGTCGCAGTGCGTTATCTGGTTGGGTTCCTTGCTGCTCCATGTGACCAGGAACATCACGCGGCAATAGCACTTCACTTCCGCTGGCGATGCGAACCACACCGAGTTTGGACAGTGCTCGCAAACGGTTCTTGCTTTGGGGCGGCGGGACTCTTCCAATGCGTCCAATGTCGGGCTTCCGGTGCTGTCCGGTGGCGTGAACCCTTCCTGCTGGATCGCGGCCGCCTCGGTCGGCGTTGACGCTGGATCGGGCAGCGTCGTTGTCGGCAGCGGGTCTTGATCCAGGGCGGCCAGTGCCGCGTCCAGTTCGTCCTCGATCTTGTTGGGGTCTGTCATGGGTGTTCTCCTTCTTCAAAAGCGCCTGACGCCGGCTTTCAAGGGCCGGATCGGCAAACGTGATGGGTAGTTGTGAATCGACGGCGGCACGGATGATCTGCGCCTTGAACTCGGTGGTGCCGTTGACGGTGATGCGGCTCCCGTAGCGTTCCATTGCCAGCCGAAGGGCCTGCTGCAAGCCCTCGCGGGTGGCCTCGCGGGACACTTGCAGCTTGTCGCCGTCATCCCGCACGGCAGTCTTGCCAGCGCGGAAAATGATCGTTCCCTTCTTCGTGATGTTGTCCACCACGGGCGCATGTCCGGGCTTGGCCTGGCCCTGGCCCTCGACGGTGTTGCCCTTGAGGCCCTGGGCGGCCTCTCGGGCGCGCAGGGCGGCCAGCGCCTCGGCATTGCCCTGCAAGGCTTCCTTCTTGAGCCAATCGGCCCATGTGCGCCGCTTATGCTCGTCGTAGCAGCCCTGGCGCTCGCGCTGGTGTTCCTTGTTGATCGCCTGGATTTCGTCGCGCAGCGCCTTGCTCGCCTGGGCATACAGCAGCTTCTTGGTCGCCGCCTTCCCCCCCATCAATTTGATGGCAGCACGCCGCAAGCGACTGGATCGCTTCGCATCCTCGACCTTCCTGGTCTTGCTCTGCCTTGCCTTGTCCAGGGCCGCCCGCTGCGCGGCCGCCAAGGTTTGCTGGTCGGCCTTATACCTGGCGTACAACTCGGTGGTATTGACCCGCAGGCGTACCGGCTTCTTCTGGTACTGCCGCTTCGCTTTGGTTTGCGCTTGCCGTTCGGGCGATGCCTCGAACGGGCCAAACCTCGCTTCCAGCTTCGGTTTGGAAAGTTCGCGGGCTACTGTGCTTGCCTTGACCTGGGTGCCGTCGCCGGCTTCGATCACGAAACCATTGCCTTTTGCTCGCAGCTCTAGACCGTTGGCCTGCAACGCTTGGTGCAGTTCCGTCCAGGACTGCGCGGCCTTGATCTCTTCCAAGCATTCGCGCTTGATCCATCCGACCAGGCTTTCCACGCCGGCATGTCGTTCCATGTCGGCCGCCCGGCCTTCGGCGATGCTGCGCGCCGGGGTGTGATTGTCTTTTTCCAGCCCGTAGTCCCGTTCCAGGACTTCGCACAACTCGCCTAACGTCCGATAGGACTGGAAGGGTTCGTGCATCGTGTTGCGCGTCGGGTGAATCTTGTTGATGGCGATGTGGATGTGCAGGTTGTCGGTGTCGTGGTGCACGGCACTGATTCGTTGATGCTCGCCATAACCCAGCCCCGCGCAAATACGCTCTTCAATCGCCTTGAGGGTGTCGGCGTCGGGCTTCTCGCCAGCGCGAAAGCTCACCAGCAGGTGAAAGGTCTTGTCGCCGGTCGCTCGGGTGTTCATGTGCTGCGTGGCCAGCACCTCGTCCGTGGCGGCCTGTACGGTGCCGGCCTGGCAGTTCGTCAACGTGACCAAACCCAGCCGCTCGGTCTTGCTCTGCGCGTCCGTGATGTACTGCACCAGGCCGGCAAAGTCGCTCTTGCCAAGCGACCGCATGGGGACGTGCTTGGCAATCACTGGCGGCCTCCGGTTTTTTTAGCGGCTAAAGTCATGGTTCGGCCCTCGGCCGTACCACGGCTTTCATGACGCGCCCCATTTCGTCCTGGGTAGCCTCGATCCGGCCCAGCAGCGCCAAGATGGTTGCCTCGCCAAACTTCGCCGTCCGCGCGTCATCGGTCAGCCAGAGTTTCAGCAGGCCGCCAAGGCGGCCAAGGTCGCCATTGATCCGGGCCAGCTCGCGCACGCGCTCGTAGTCTGTGATGCCCTTGATTTCGTAACCCTGGCCGACTTCGCGCAAGTAGCGCGCAACGCTCAAGCCGGCTTGTCGGGCTTGGCGTTCTATCTCTTCTTTCTCGTCCGGGAACACCGGCACCCGCAGGTGGTGGCGGCGCTTCCGGCCTGTTTGCTTTTCGTCTTTCTCCATCGTCCAACCTCGGTTGTTGCTTCTTTGCCGGCGGTAGCCGGCTGCCTCGCAGAGCAGGATTCCCGTTGAGTGCCCCCGGCGCGAATAAGGGACAGTGAAGATAGATAACCGGCTTGCCGGTTAGCTAACTTCACCCATCCTGCCCGCCTTACGGCGACGTTAACGCCAAGAATGAAATCAGATTCACCTTCGATTTACTAGCGATTTTGCCTCAAAACAGGCCCGATTGCATCAACGATATAGCGAAACCGGCCATAGTTGCGCTAGAATCGTGGCTGTAGTGCTCCAATCGACCTAAAATCGGGAAGGAATCGGATTGATGAAGGATGAAAAATCGTTATGGCTAAGAGCCTTTCAGAACGCATTGCCCAGCGGGTGAGTGCCAAGCAACCGAGTCGAACCGGGAAGAACCGGGCATCGTTCCTGGCAGTTCGGGACGATGTGAGGAAGGCCCTGGACGATGGCTGGCCAGTCAAGGTGATCTGGGACACCTTGCGCGATGAAGGAAAGATCGAGTTCGGGTATGACGCCTTTATCGGCTACGTGAACCGACTCATCCGAAACGCTGAAACGTCACCCGCAAAGCCGCCGGCCGACCAGGTGAAGGCTGACAAGCCAGCACCGAAGGCCAAGGCGAAAACCGACGCACCACAAGAACCGAAGGCAGAAGCGCCATCCATTGGTGGCTTCAACTTCAACCCGAAACCGAACAAAGAGGATTTACTGTAATGGCGAAAATTCACATGGTCTTGCAAGGCAAGGGCGGCGTCGGCAAGTCGATGATTGCGGCCGCGATTGCCCAGTACAAAGTCAGCAAGGGGCAGAAGCCGCTTTGCATCGACACCGATCCGGTCAACAGCACCTTTGAGGGGTATCGGGCGCTGAACGTCCAGCGCCTGAACATCATGGATGGCGACGAAATCAACACCAGGAACTTCGATGCCCTGGTGGAACAAATCGCCTCGACCGAAAACGACGTCATCATCGACAACGGGGCCAGCTCGTTCGTGCCGCTGTCCAGCTACTTGATCGGCAACCAGGTGCCGGCGTTGCTCCAAGAAATGGGCCACGAACTGGTAGTGCATACGGTTGTCACCGGCGGCCAAGCCTTCCTGGACACCCTGAACGGCTTTAGCACGCTCGCACGGCAGTTTCCGGCCGAATGTGTG
This sequence comes from Thauera aromatica K172, assembly GCF_003030465.1. GTDB lineage: Bacteria > Pseudomonadota > Gammaproteobacteria > Burkholderiales > Rhodocyclaceae > Thauera > Thauera aromatica. The sequence continues at coordinate 45,316 of NZ_CP028340.1, forward strand.
TTCGTGGTCTGGCTGAACCCGTATTGGGGGCCAATCGAGCATGAAGGCAAGGGCTTCGAGAAAATGAAGGCGTACACCGACAACAAGGCGCGGGTATCGGCCATCATCCAGATTCCGGCCCTCAAGGAAGAAACCTACGGCCGCGACTTCTCGGAAATGCTCCAGGAACGCCGGACATTCGATGAAGCCCTGGCGGACTCGGCCCTTACGATCATGACGCGGCAGCGGCTCAAGATCGTGAAATCGCAGCTTTTCCAGCAGCTTGAAAACGCGGCGGTGCTCTAATGGCCAGCGACGACAAGATCGAGGAAACCATCAAGGCCATTGCGGCACGGCACGGCATCGCCGTCAGCCGCGATGACCCGATCCTGGTACTGCAAACGATCAATGATCGTTTGATGCAGGACAGCCAAGCGGCCCAGCAAGAAATCCTGGAAGGCTTCAAATCGGAGCTGGAAGCGATTGCGCACCGCTGGGGTGAGGACTCCAAGGGAAAGGCCGAAAGGACGCTTAACGCGGCCCTGGCGGCCTCCAAAGAGGCAATGGCGCAGGGGATGAAGGACGGCGCGAATGCGGCAGCCGAAGCCGTCCAGCGCGAGTTTGACGCCAGCGCGGCAAAGCTGGCCGGCTCGATCCGGGAAGCGCGCCGCGTGTCGATGCTGAACATGGCCGCCGCCGGCCTGGCTGTTCTGGCTGCGGCGCTGGCCTTGTGGGCCTCGATGTAGGCCCGGCTTCATGCGCTCAAGAAAAAGCCCGGCAGTGCCGGGCTTTTTCTTATACGGTGCGGGACAACCCCAAAGACTGCGACCGTCCTAGTCGTTGTTCCTGGGCCTGCTTTCGTTCCTGCTCCTGCTTGCGCGTAAGCGCCTGGTGTCGGCGTGCTGCTTCGCGCATCGCATCCCAATCCGAAGCTAAGTCGGGACGCTCGGCGCGCATCTTGCGCGTGGCCAGCTCTTCGATCTTGGGCGCGTGGATGCCCATGCCTTCCTTGATTTCGCGGACGACCTCAAGGCGCGTATGCAGAACCTGTAAACGCGCCTGCTGCTGCGCCTGGTTGGTCTGCCACGCCTGCCGTGTACCTGGTCGTGCCAAGAATCCCGGCTTTCCGGCCTGGGCCTGCTGCAAGCGGGCTTGTTGCCGGTCGATCAGGTTTTCTAGGCGATCCTCTATGTGCTCCACCTGGGCGAACTTCGACTGGACATAGATGGCCAGCGCCTCTTGATAGGTCTGCTCGATAGGGGCGGCCTCCAAGGCCGCCTGCTGCTCGCGTTCTATCTCCTGGGCAGCCTCTAGCAACTCTTCGCCGCCGCTCGTAGCGGCTGCGCTGCGACCCGACCGGATGGGTGCCGGGGTGTTGCTGTCGCGTCGGAATGCTGGGTTTTTCAAGGAAGCCTCCTTTAGCCGCTAAAAATTATCGGGATCGCCCTCGGCTAAGTTTTGCGGCTTCGGCGGCCACCACGGCCTTGCCCTGGGCGTCGTAACTAATACTCTTTGATGCTCCTACTTCTGGTACTTTATCGAAATTTTGCCGGTCGTGCATGACAAAATTTTTCCCGATTTGCTGGTACACGCTTCTACTGTCCGAGTGGACGATCATCCCGTCATGCTTCTGGCCCTTGTCGGCTTCCTTCGCCATGTACAGGTTGTAAATGCCTGGCTTGAGTGCGCCGGCCTTATCCACCTTCTCGTTTGTCCACGCGCCTCCTTGCTCGGTCTGAACGATGCGCTGCCCGTTCATGACCAATAGGCGTTGTTTCATTGGACACTCCTATCGTTGGTACTGCTGGTTAAAAATGGGATGTTGGCACCTCCATACGCCACAACAGAAAAAGCCGACCTCGGCAGTTCGAGGCCGGCTTTTATCCATGTTGCCGGGGCGCGCTTGTCAAGGTAACACCGGCAATTTTAGTCAAAGCCCCCCGATAAATCAGGATTTATCGTTCTTACCCCGGCCGCCCTCGGCCTTCGTTGCTTTTGCCATGACGGTTTCCAGGGCTTCCAGGCGTCCCCGCAGGGTGGCGGCCTCTTCGCGGGCCTGGCTGGCTTCCTTGCGGCTGCTGTCGCGCTCTGCTTGCGCCTTGGTGTACCGCTCGGCCTGACGCGCCGCCTCCTGTGCTGCCGCCTTCCGCTGCTCCTGGTGCGCCTCGCGCTCGGCCTCGGTCTTGGCCTTGATCTTGGTGATTTCGGCCAGCGCGTCCAGGGCTTCCTTGCGGGCGGTGTCTCGCTCTTCCTCGGCGGCCTTGGCCCGGCCCACGGCTTGATCGCGCTCCTGGCGCAGCCGGTCGGCTTCCTGGTGCGCCCGATCCAGTTCGGCCCGCAGCTCGCGGGCGCGGTGCTCGATCTCCTCGGCCTTCTGCTCGGCCAGCACGGCCCGCCGCTCGGACGCGGCCAGCGACTCGCGCAGCTCGGCCAGCGCCTTGTCCTGGGCTTTCGCCTGGTCGTCGGCCGTGTCCATCGCCTTTTCCAGCTCCACGATACGCGCTTGCGCGGCATCCAGCTCGACCGCCTGCGACTCGTAGGCGTTGGCCAGCTCGGCCCGCATGGCGTCCAGCTCGGCCCGCTCGCCCTCCCAGCCCGCTTGCGCGGCCCGCAGCGACTCGTTCGCCAGCTCCTGCGCCTGCTGCCACAACACGGCCACCGCCTGGCCGCCGGCGGCCTGGACGGCCTCTGGCACCTGGACAGCCACCGGGGCCGCTTGTGCGGTCTGCGCACGCCGCCATTCCTTCATGCCACTGCTGGCGTCGTTCATGTTGACGCGGGCGGCCTTGCGCACGGCATCGACGGTCGGGAAGCCGTCCCGGCCGTTCTGCTCGAACAACTCATCAGCGGCGGCAAAGATGCGGTCGCGGGTTTCCTTAGTCAATTCCATGCTGTCGCCCTCCTGGTTGATTTGGTAAGAATAATAATATTCTTCTTATTATTACCTGTCAAGCGTTTTAGCTAAACTTTTTAGCGGCTAAAGTGCCCGGCCCGGCGCGTGTTGGCCGGCGTTCAGGCAAAAAAAACCCCGCCGAAGCGGGGCGGGGTGGGTGGGGTCGGCGGTGTGCCGGGCGGTCTAGCCTTCCAGCAGGGCCACCAGTTGCACCTTGGCAAGATCGGCCTCGAACTCCTGGCCGTCATCTTCGTACTTCAACCAGGCGTAACCCTCGGCCGGGGGTCGGCGGTTCAGGATGAGGCGAGCCGGGCGGCCGTCATGCTCCACCTGGACGATGGCCTTTTTCAGCTTGTCCGGGTCTTGCTCCTTCGGTTCCTTTTCCTTCTTGGCGTCACCATCGCTTTCGCCGTCGCCCTCGGCGTCGGTCTGGCCGGTGAAGGCATCGACGGTGTTGGGGTCGCGCTCTTCCTCGCCCTGGCTACGCTTGTCGTCCAGGAACTCGCGCAGCAGCTTGACCGATCCCCGCGTCAGCTCCTGGCTGTCATCGGCCAGCCACGCGCCCACTTCGTCCGGGTTCTTCTTGTAGGCCGTCACCAGCTCGTTGATAACCGTCACGTCCTTGGCCCGGCCACTGTTGAACGCCTCGGCAATCGGCTCCGGCAAGTCCAGCAGCGTGACGTGCTGCGTGATGAATGCCGCCGACTTCCCGACCGCCTTGGCGATTTCGCCTTTTTTCCTGCCCTTGGCCAGCTCGCGGCCGATGTAATCGGCAATCTCGCGGGCGGTCAGCTCGTTGCGTTGCAGGTTCTCGATGACTTGATCGTCGTCGTTGTAGTCGTTGTCGATGAACCCCGGAATGGTCGTCTTTTCCGCCCACTTCGAGCCGCGAAAGCGCCGTGCGCCGTGGTTGATGAGGTAGCGGCCTGGTGCGTCCGGGTTCTCGCGCACGCTGATAGGCGATTTCACGCCGCGATCCTTGATCGTCTGGCCAATCTCGGCAATGGACTCGGGCGAAAAGCCGGGGTTGTCCTCCTTGCGCGGCTGGTTCGGATCTTCGTCGATCAGTTCCAGCGGCAAGTCCTGTGGCCCTGCAACGCCCGTATTGGCCGCCTGTGGCTCGTTCAGCAGTCCGGCAAGGTCGCCCAGGCTGTCCAGGCCCATACCGCCCGCATGGGGCTTCTGCGCGGCCGCAGCGGCCTTCTTCTTGGTCTGCGTGGCGGTCATTGTGCAATCTCCATTTTCGTGAACACGTAGTCGGCCAGTCCGCGCACTTCCTGGGTGGCCTTGCGCGCTGCCGTTTTCTTGATCTTCCACACCGGCATCTGCTCGCCCAGCGCCTGCGCGATGCTGTCACGCGCTCCCACACTGAACGGCAACACCAGTTGCGGGTATGCCTGCTGCAACGCGGCCAGATTGGCGACGTGGCGCGGCTTCCGGGCATCTACCTTGTTCGGCACCATGCCAAGGAACCGCAGCTTGGGGTTCTGTTTCCGCAGGTTGCTGATAACGGCAACCATCTTCTTCATGCCTTGCAGGCTGTACGCTTCCATTTCGACCGGCGAAAGCATGTAGTCAGCGGCCAGCACGGCCGCTGTCATGGCAACGCCAAGGGAAGGGGCGGTGTCGATCAGGCACACGTCGAAGAACTCGCCCAGCGCCTCGATGCTGGCCCGCAGCGCGCCGGCGGCCTGGCCCAAGTCCATCTTGTCCAGGTTGGCCAGGCTGGCATCAGCCGCGATCAGCGCAATGCCGTCATCTTCCCTGTCAGTGAACCAGCTCCGCAGCTCGTCGGCGCCGGCGGTGAACATGCGACTGGCCGGGTAGCCCGAATCGTGGCCGTCCAGCGTCCAGCTCGCATTGCCCTGGGTGTCCAGGTCGATCACGGCCACGCGCAAGCCGCGCTCCTGAAAGTCGAACGCAAGGTGACACGTTGCGAACGTCTTGCCCTGACCGCCCTTCTGAATTGCCGTGACCAGTGTTTTCATGCTTTCGGTTCCTGTTTTTTCTTGGCGTCCTCTGCCCACTTCTTCACGATGAATGCTTGATGTTCCGGCAGTACCGCCGCCACTCGCTCGAAGCCCTCGGGAAGATTTCCCTTCGTAGCCGTCCATACGCGATTGACTGCCTGCGACACCGCCCCTTTCGACAGCCCCAGCGACGCGACAAACGCCGCCTGGGGCCGACCCTCGACCAGCACGCCATGCGCTATGTCGATGGTCTGCTGCCCGATTTCCAGGCCCTTGATTGCCGCCTGAAATTGGGTTTCGGTTAACCGTTTCTTCATGGATAACACCCATATCAACTCCACACCCGGTTGTTGAACAACGGCGGTGCCAGCCGCCGACCATGTGCAAAGTTTAGCTAAACCTCGCGCCATCGTCAAGCGTTTTAGCGGCTAAAATCTGCTTTATTTTCCAGTCGTGCCGCATCGGCGGCCGCGAGAAAGAAGGTCATCAGCGGCCCGACCGTCTTGCTCGACCCATCGGCAAAGCAAACGTCCATTGAACCGCCTGCGTGTGCGGATCGACACCTTCCACCAGTCGCCACGGATCAAGCCCCCACTCTTCGGCCTGGGCGCTGTACCAGTAGGCCGGGGCATCACCATTCAAGTCGCTGTTGGCGTAGTCCCTGACCAGGACGGCCACGCGGCCAGTGTGCGGGCAAACAAAGCCCGGCTTGATCGGTTGCTTTCGCATGTCAAAGTCCTTTCGGCTTGTAGATCGACACAAAGTAGGTGAGGGCGGTTAGCACGGCGAAGTGCAGCAGGAACGTCCAGCCCGCATACACGCCCGGCGTGTTCCAGTGATAAATCATGCGGATGAACTGGAAAAACACTTCGATGGAAACCAGCCACTTGAGCACCGGCCAGACCAGGACAACCGCGATCCAGACAAACCGCAGCACGCCCGCGAGAAACACCTTTCCCTTGGCGTTAGAAACCGTGGCCGGCTTGGCCGGCGGGACGGTAGCAGGCACCGGCGGCGCTGGCTCGGCCTGCTCGCTCCTGGGAAACTTGATGATGTTCGACATGGCTTGACCCTCCACCCGTTTCGCGGGTTCAATGCTGTTTGCTTCCACACTCGGAAGTGCGGCTACGGTGTGCCAGCACCAGGCCAAGCGCCCCGGAGAAATCCGGGGCGTTCCTTCAATGCCTGGTAGCCGTTTCAAGCTCGGCCACCGCGCCCAGCATGGCTTCTGTAATCTGCCGATCCTCTTCCGGCGTGATGCACTCCCCGCAAATCCCGCCCAGCTTGTCGCGCAACTCGTTCGCGCCAAACAGGCTATGACTCAACTGGCGAATGTTCTTACCGCAGCGGCGGCACGGTACTTCCACAATCTGAATCTCGATCTTGCCCTTGTGCATCGGAAAACTTCCTTCCTGGCGTCCGTTGAAGTGGCCCGACCGAAGCCGGGCCGTGGTTCCTTACCAGCGCACCCGCGCCTTGGCTTCCTCCACCGCCTGACCCGACCAGTGGGCCTTGGCATCGCCTTCCAGCGTGCAGCCGGTGAAGTACGCCTTGGCCCGCAGTTCCTCGGCCTTGCGCACCAGCTCGGCCGCCTCGTCCAACATCGCCACAATGCCGTCACGGCGGGCAGGGAAGTCGGTCTTTGCTGCCTCGGGCAGTTCATCAATCCACGGCATGATCTTGCTCATCGGAAATTCTCCGGTATTGACCTTGGCGATATGCCCGGCCTTCATGTGTAATATTAGGGCAATTTGCCCTAGCTGTCAAGCGTTTTAGCTAAACTTTTTCCGTTATATCCGCATAGTTCAGGTTGAGTTTAGCCGCTAAATTTTTCCCTTGGCGTTCAAACCTCTTTCCAGATGATGCCCAGCCCCGCGAACTCGCATAGCAGCGCCCACGCGGCATAGGGGATCGCAGTTTCTTCCCCGATCCAGCGCCTTACGGTGCGGTCGCCCTTGGCTCCAAGGCCCAGCGCCTTCGCCGCTGCGCCACCTGTCAATCCGGCCACTCGCAGCACCTCCCGGATTTCCTCCCCGGTAGGTTGCTGCCAGCGCGCCGCCGGGCGCAGGCATTCCAGCCTGATATTTGCTTCTGTCATGACTTGTTTTCTCCTGGTGAACTCAAAATCCGCAACTGGTCGAAGCTGTAGCAAGATTCGACACAACGCGGGTCGTACTCGGTAACTCGCCTGCCGTTCCGGTTGGTGCGATACCTAGCCGGCCGGTCGTCATGCGCCCACACCTGGCGGGTGTCGTGACTGACCTTCGTGATGATGACTTTCTTGCCGATTTCCTTCTTGAAAACGTGATGGTGGACGCTGACCACTTCGCACCTGGCACCAGGTCGGAAACCGCCTGCCGCTTCTTCCTTGGCGTACAACTCGGCGGCCTCGGCCGCCTTGATCTTTGCCTTCGCCTCGACCGCCCACTTGCGGGCGATGAAGGCGCGATGCGCCGGCAGCACAACATCGACCAGGACAAAGCCCTTGGGCACGTCCACGGTCGCCGGCTCCCGGCATGGTTGCGGCACCAGGTCGGCCGTCCAGGCGGGCAGGGCATAGCTGGCCAGCCGGTCGCGGCTGTCCGGCTCGATCCGCCTGGGTCGTTTGTCCTTGAGGATCGCCGCGAAGATCGCGGCGGCCACGGCATCGACGGTCATGCCGCCGCGCAGCCGGTCGAAATGCGAGCGATAGCCCGTTTCCGAAATGAACGGCTTATCCAGGTCAACGACATTGAACGCGAAATGGCATCCCATCGCCCCAATGCCGCCGCCGAAATCGACCAGGGCGCGCAGTCCCTCGACTTCAACCAGGAATTGGCCAGCCTGACCCCAGCAGGGCACGTCACCAGGCGCGGCGCTGCAATGCCGGTCAATGACGCACCCGGCGGCGTCCTGGTCTGCCTGGCAGCCAAAGAACGTCCCGCCGTTGAGTTTCCAGGTCGCGGCCTCGTAGCGGTTTGTCGCCAGCTCGACCGCTGCATCGTCGCAAGCCATCACGCCGGCGTGCAGCTCGTCCACGGCGGCCCTGGCCACGGCCAGCAGGCCGTCCAGATCGGACGGCATCGAGGCGGCCAGCTCGGCCATCAAGTCGTCCCGTTCGTCGCACTGTGCTGATATGGTTTTCTTCATGGCATGAAATGGCCCCGGTCGAAACCGGGGCCGCCCCTCATCAGTCAATAGCGCGGTAAATCTGCGCGGCCTCGGCGTGCGTGCCGGCGTACTCGCGCAACCAGTGGTAACGGTCGATCAGGGCATCGCATTCGTCCGTGCCCTGGGTTTCGGCCGCAAGCTGGCCCAGCGCGAACAGCGTGGCGACGATCCCGGCCGCGTCAGCGGACATTTCGCCGCTGTAGCCGTTGCCATCGACTTCCAGGCGCAGCCGGCCCAGCACCGGGGCCATGTAGAACCCGCCATTGGTCAGCGTGTAGTAGTTCCAGAACCCGCCGTTGTAGCTTTCGGCCAGTCGGCGCATCCAGCCATACACCAGGGCTTCGCCGCGCATCATCAGACGCGGGCCGAAGTAGGTGGGCAGGAAGTCCAGGCGGTGTTCGTCGTCCACCAGGGCGGCGGTAACGGGGATCAGTTCTTGAGCTTGGTTATCCAT